>DAORSF010000079.1:0-7240 GCA_035443405.1 Burkholderiaceae bacterium
CCCTCCCTCCGCCACCGACTCAGCCGCCTTGCCGGGCGATCAGCGTGACGCCGAGCACGATGAACGCGATGCCGAGCCACCCGGTCAATCCCATCGTCTCGCCGAGCCAGTAGCGCGCGATCAGCGCGTTGATGATGTAGCCGATCGACAGCATCGGATACGCGATCGTGACCGGTACGCGCGTCAGCGCGGCGATCCAGACGACGAGGCTCACGCCGTAGCAGGCGAAGCCGAGCAGGAACGGCCAGTCGCGGACCACGCGCAGCCCGATCGGGACTGCCTCCGACAGCGCGAACTCGACGGGCCCGAGGCGGTTGGTGCCGTGCTTGAGCAGCGCCTGCGCCAGTGCGTTGAGCACGACACCCGCGAGAACGAGCGCAAAGCTGGAGGCGTTCATCGGCGCACATCTTAGCTGTTAAACTCTCGCGCGCCATGTCCTCGAGTTCCCGCTCAGGCCTGCCTGCTGTCGCTCTGGCGGCGCTCGGTGTCGTCTACGGCGACATCGGCACCAGCCCGCTGTACGCGTTCAAGGAGGCGTTCGATGCCGAGCACGGGTTGCCGCTCACGACGGCGAACGTGTTCGCGGTGCTGTCGATGATCTTCTGGGCGGTGACGATCGTCGTATCGCTCAAGCACGTCCTGATCATGCTGCGCTTCGACAACCGCGGCGAGGGCGGGGTGCTGGCGCTGCTGTCGTACTGCGCGTACCAGTTGCGCGAGCGTCCGCGGCTGCTCTGGGTGGTCACGATGCTCGGCGCGTTCGCGGTGTCGCTGTTCTACGGCGACGCGGTGATCACGCCGGCGATCTCGGTGCTGTCGGCGGTCGAGGGCATCACGGTCGCCGCGCCGGCGCTCGAGGTGCTGGTGCTGCCGATCGCGATCGGCATCATCGTCGGCCTGTTCCTCATGCAGGCGCGGGGGACCGCCGCGGTCGGCGCGTTCTTCGGGCCGGTGATGGTGGTCTGGTTCCTGTCGCTGGCGGCGGTCGGGGTTGCCAGCATCGCGCACAACCCGTCGGTGCTGTTCGCGCTCGATCCGCGCTACGCGCTCAAGCTGATCGTCGAGCAGCCGGGGCTGGCCTTCGTCGCCGCGAGCGCGGTGTTCCTGTGCGTGACCGGCGCCGAGGCGCTGTATGCCGACATGGGGCATTTCGGCCGACGCCCGGTTCAGGCCGCGTGGTTCGCGCTGGTGCTGCCGGCGCTGACCTTGAACTACTTTGGCCAGGGGGCGCTGGTGCTGCGCGATCCGTCGGCGGCGCGCAACCCGTTCTACCTGCTGGCCCCCGATGCGCTGCTGGTGCCGCTGATCGCACTGGCAACGATGGCGACGGTGATCGCGTCGCAGGCGACGATCTCCGGTGCCTTCTCGGCCACGCAGCAGGCGTCGCGGCTGAACTTCCTGCCGCGCCTGCGCGTGCTGCACACCTCCGACCTGGCGCGGGGCCAGATCTACATCCCGGCGGTCAACTGGCTGCTGATGGTGCTGGTGGTCGCGCTCGTGCTGGGCTTTCGAAGCTCGAATGCGTTGGCGTCCGCGTACGGCATCGCGGTTTCGGGCGACCTGCTGCTCGGCAGCGTGATGATGCTGCTGGTGCTGCCGTTCGTGAAGGAGCTACGGCTGCTTTGGCCACTGTTCCTGCTGTTCGCCGTGCTCGAACTCGCATTCTTCTCGGCCAACGCGGTCAAGCTGCTGCACGGCGGCTGGTTCCCGCTGTTGCTGGCGCTGCTGGTGTTCACGGTGCTCACGACCTGGCGGCGGGGACTCGACATCATGCGTGCGCGCAAGGAAGCCGGCCCGAAAGCTTCGCTCGACGGACTGACGCTGGACCTCGCGGACGTGTCGCGCGTGCCCGGCTCGGCGGTGTTCTTCTCGTCGTCGCGCGGCGGCTGCCCGAGCTCTTTCCTGCACAACCTCAAGCACAACAAGGTGGTGCACGAACAGACCGTGTTCCTGACGGTCGAGTTCGACGACGTCCCTCGCGTGCCGGACGACGAGCGCATCGAGGTCATGCGGGGCACCAACGCGATCGTGCGGGTCATTGCGCACTTCGGCTATCGCGAGAATCCGGACATCGACCTCGTACTCAGGCTCGCCGGGCGCAAGGGCGTGGTCTGCACGATCGACGAGACCTCGTTCTTCACCAGCAAGCCGACGCTGGTCTCGGTGACGCGGCGCGGCGTGTTCGGATGGCGCCGATCGCTGTTCGGCTGGATGCTCCAGAACAGCACCAGCGTCGCGAAGTACTTCAACCTGCCGCCGAACCGCGTGGTCGAGCTGGGCACGCAAGTCGGGATCTGAGCCGCCAGCGTACGAGCGCGCCGGCCTCCGGCGCGGGGCCCGAGCCACGAGGCAGGGTTAGTCCAGCGCCTGCGCGAGGTCTGCGACGAGATCCTGCGCGGCCTCGATGCCGCAGGCGAGCCGCACGAGGTTGGGCGCGATCCCCGCGTCCCGCATCTGCTGCTCGTCGAGCGTGCCGCGGACCATCGCGGCCGCGTGCACGACCAGCGACTCGACGCCGCCGAGGCTCACCGCCTGCGTGAACAGGCGCAGCCGCGACACGAAGCGCTGAGTTCGCTCGTAGTCGCCGCGCAGACGCACCGCGAGCACGCCGCCGAAGCCCCGCATCTGCTCGCGCGCGAGCGCATGCTGCGGATGGCTGTCGAGCCCCGGATAGTGCACGGCCTCGACGGCCTGGTGCTTCTCGAGGAAGCGTGCGACGGCGAGCGCATTGTCGTTGGCGCGCGCGACGCGCAGCGACAGCGTGCGCATGCCGCGCAACAGCAGCCACGCGTCGAACGCGCCGAGCGTGCTGCCCAGTGCGATCGTGCTCTGCCAGATCCGGTCGATCAGCGCGTTGCGCGAGACGACGACGCCGGCGATCAGGTCGTGATGGCCGCCGAGGTACTTGGTTGCGCTGTGGACCACGGCGTCGATGCCGAACGCCAGCGGCTGCTGGTTCAGGGGCGTCGCGAACGTGTTGTCGGCGACGCTGATCGCGCCGACCGCGCGCGCCGCGTCGGCGACCGCACGCAGGTCGGTCAGCGCCATCGTCGGGTTCGACGGCGTCTCGACCATCACCAGGCGTGCGCCGCGGCGGATGGCTGCGACCAGGCCAGTCGTGTCGGACTGTTCGACGAGCTCGACGCGAACGCCGAAGCGCGGCAGCAACTCGGTGAACAGCTGCGTCGTCCCCATGTAGTGGCTGGTCTGCGCGACGACGCGGTCGCCCGCGCCGAGCAGGCCGAGCATCACCGCCGAGATCGCGCCCATGCCGCTGGCGGCCATCAGCGCTGCCTCGCCGCCCTCGAGCCGGGCGACCAGGCGCGCGACCCGCTCGTGGGTCGGGTTGCCGTAGCGTGTGTAGAAGCGCGGATGGCGGGGGCGAGTCGCCATCTCGGCGAACTCGGCCGCGTCGCGTGCGGCGTGCGTCACCGACGGGTGGATGGCTGGCGCCAGCGCGCCGTCGGCCGACTCGTCGCGATCGGAGTGGATCAGCAGCGTATCCGGTCGTTCGGTAGGAGCGGGCATGGATTCGGGGTGCAGCAGGCCGGCAAGTAGAATGTCGCAATGAACTCCGCGACTTCGCGTCGATCGCGCGCCTCCATTCTAGCTTGCACGGCGACGGCCCTCGCGCAGGGCGCCGCTGCGCCACGACGCACGCGATGAGCCGCGGCCTGCGCATCGTCGCCTGGCTTTCCGGTGCCGCCGTGCTCGGCTTCGCGGCGACCTGGGCGTTCCTCGCCTACCTGAACCCGGACATGGTGGTCGACTTCGCGACGCTGCTGCAGATGTGCGGCATCCCGGTCGCGCGCTGACGCAACTTCCTTCCTTCTTTTCCGACATGGCGACACGCAAGAGCGACTACAGCGAATCGTCGATTCGCGTGCTGAAAGGACTCGAGCCGGTCCGGCAGCGGCCCGGCATGTACACGCGCACCGAGAATCCGCTGCACGTCGTGCAGGAGGTGATCGACAACGCTGCCGACGAGGCGCTGGCGGGCTTCTGCCGCGAGATCGCCGTCACCGTGCACGGCGACGGCAGCGTGTCGATCGACGACGACGGCCGCGGCATCCCGGTGGGCCTTCATCCGGACGAAAAGGTGCCGGTGGTCGAAATCGTGTTCACGCGCCTGCACGCCGGCGGCAAGTTCGACAAGGCGGCCGGGGGCGCGTACAGCTTCTCCGGCGGCCTGCACGGCGTCGGCGTGTCGGTGACCAATGCGCTGTCGAAGCGCATGGACGTCACGGTATGGCGCGACGCGGCGGTGCACCGGATCGGATTCGCCAGCGGCGAGGTGGCGAGCCCGCTCGCGTCGCAGCCTGCCGAGCGCGGGGATCGGCGCAGCGGCACGCGCGTGCGTTGCTGGCCCGATCCGAAGTACTTCGATTCGCAGTCGATTCCGCAGGCCGAACTCGCGCACCTGCTGCGTTCGAAGGCGGTGCTGCTGCCCGGCGTCAAGGTGACGCTGCTCGACGAGAAGAGCGGAAGGCGCCAGGCCTGGCAATACGCCGAAGGGCTCCGCGGCTACCTGGGCGAGGCGTTGGCGGCGCTCTCGGGCGCCGAACCGGTGATCCCGCTGTTCGAGGGCGAGCAGTCGGTCGGCGCCGGGCACGAGACCTTCGCCGAGGGCGAGGGCGCGCACTGGGTCGTCGCGTGGACCGAAGAGGGCGGCCTGCTGCGCGAGTCGTACGTGAACCTGATCCCGACGTCGGCCGGCGGCACGCACGAGTCCGGCCTGCGCGAAGGCCTTTTCGCGGCGGTCAAGGGTTTCGTCGAGCTGCACAACCTGCAGCCGAAGGGCGTGAAGCTGCTGCCGGAGGACGTGTTTGCGCGCGCCAGCTTCGTGCTGTCGGCCAGGGTGCTCGACCCGCAGTTCCAGGGCCAGATCAAGGAGCGGCTGAATTCGCGCGACGCGCTGCGGCTGGTCTCGTCGCTGGCGAAGCCTCAGCTCGAGCTGTGGCTGAACCAGCACGTCGAGCACGGGCGCAAGCTGGCGGATCTGGTGATCCGGCAGGCGCAGGCCCGCAGCCGCGCCGCGCAGAAGGTCGAGAAGCGCAAGAGTTCGGGCGTCGCGGTCCTGCCCGGCAAGCTGACCGACTGCGAGTCGACCGACGTCGCGCGCAACGAGCTGTTCCTGGTCGAAGGCGACTCGGCCGGCGGCTCGGCGAAGATGGGCCGCGACAAGGAGTTCCAGGCGATCCTGCCGCTGCGCGGCAAGGTCCTCAACACCTGGGAGACCGAACGCGACAGGCTGTTCGCGAACAACGAGATCCACGACATCGCGGTGGCGATCGGCGTGGATCCCCACGGCGCTGGCGACGCGGCAGACCTGTCGAACCTGCGCTACGGGCGCATCTGCATCCTGTCGGATGCCGACGTCGACGGCGCGCACATCCAGGTGCTGCTGCTGACGCTGTTCTTCCGGCACTTCCCGACGCTGATCGAGCGCGGCCACGTGTACGTCGCGCGGCCGCCGTTGTACCGCGTCGACGTGCCGGCACAGGGCAAGCGACCGTTGCGCAAGCTGTACTGCCTCGACGATGGCGAGCTGCAGCACGTCGAGGACAAGCTGCGCAAGGACGGCGTGCGCGAGGGGAGCTGGTCGATCTCGCGGTTCAAGGGCCTGGGCGAGATGAACGCCGAACAGCTGTGGGAGACCACGATGAATCCCGACACGCGGCGCATGTTGAAGGTGTCGTACGGCGAAGTCGATCCGGCAGGCACGCGCGAACGCTTCACGATGCTGATGGGCAAGGGCGAGGCGTCGTCGCGGCGCGCGTGGCTCGAGGAGCGCGGCAACGAGGCCGAAGTTGACATCTGAATTGACGCCCGTATTCAGTCGGCGCTCGCGGCAGGTGGCAGCGGGCCAGGGCATCGCCGGGCCGCGCGCCGCGGGGCCGGAAGGGGCGAGGCGCGAGGCGGCGACGCACGCCCTGCGGCGGTGGCGCGGGGCGGGCCGGTGCGCTGGCCGCGGCGGTCGGTGCTGCGCACCGACTGCCCTGTGCTGCTCGCCCCGGGGTCGCGCGGCGAAACTCGCTGCGCTCGCTTCGCGAGCTCCGCTCGGACAATCGCCGCGAGTCAGAAGTACGAAGCGCGCTGCGCGCGCCGACCCCGGGGCTGCGCTGCTCGGCGCCGCAGACATCGCACCGGCCCGCCCCGCGCCACCGCCGCAGGGCGTGCGTCGCCGCCTCGCGCCTCGCCCCTTCCGGCCCCGCGGCGCGCGGCCCGGCGATGCCCTGGCCCGTTGCCACCTGCCGCTCTGGAAACCGCGGAGGTGTTCGGTGTGAAGGCGGGGACGTTCGCTTCGAGCGCTGCAACGGTATCGGCGAAGGCGTGGGCCGCTCGCCGCCGGCGCGCCTGTGCGCAGCCGAGAAGCGCAGCGGTGCCGGCCCGCGCGCGAAGCGCGCTTCGTTTGTCTGACTCGCCGCGATTGTCCGAGCGGAGTTCGCGCAGCGAGCGTAGCGAGTTTCGCGGCGGGGCCGGCACTGCGAGCATCGCAGGGCACCCCCGCGAAGCGGGGGCAAGCACCGGCGCGCCGGCGGCGAGCGGCCCGCGCCTTTGCCCGCGCCGACAAAGCTTCGGAGCAACCCCCGCCGCCGCCCCGAACACCCGTCCCGCACGTCGCGCAGCGCGATGCGACGCGAGCTGGAGCCACTGAGATGGAAGAACTCGACCTGTTCCCGGCCGGCGAGGCCGCCGACGATTCGCTGACGCTGGCGCAGTACGCCGAGCGGGCCTACCTCGACTACGCGGTTTCGGTCGTCAAGGGGCGGGCACTGCCGGACGTCTGCGACGGCCAGAAGCCGGTGCAGCGCCGCATCCTGTACTCGATGAACGAGATGGGGCTCGGTCCCGCGGCCAAGCCGGTCAAGTCGGCGCGCGTCGTCGGCGACGTGCTGGGCAAGTTCCATCCTCACGGCGACGTCGCGGCGTACGACGCACTCGTGCGCATGGCGCAGGCGTTCACGCTGCGCTATCCGCTGATCGACGGTCAGGGCAACTTCGGGTCGCGCGACGGCGACGGCGCGGCGGCGATGCGCTATACGGAAGCGCGCCTGACGCCCTACGCGAAGCTGCTGCTCGACGAGATCGACCAGGGCACGGTCGACTTCACGGCGAACTACGACGGTTCGACCGAGGAACCGGTGCTGCTTCCGGCGCGGCTGCCGATGGTGCTGCTGAACGGCGCCTCGGGCATCGCGGTCGGCATGGCCACCGAGATCCCGCCGCACAACCTGCG
>DAORSF010000080.1:0-2916 GCA_035443405.1 Burkholderiaceae bacterium
CTGATCCGGGCCGCGTCGGCGTCGGGCGCCGATCCGCAGCAGGTGTCGGACGGACTCGTCGGGCGCATCGCGGCGCAGGTCGCGGCGACCCGGGGCGAGGCCGGCGCGCGGGTCTTCCAGCGGCAGGTTGCCGATTGCTGGAACGAGGCTGCCCGATCGGTGCCGGGCTGGCCCGCGATCCGCTTGAGCAGGCCGGGGCCGGCGACCCGCAAGGATCGCTTGCCGCTCGACGCCTTCCCGATTTCGTTCCAGCGTGACGTCGAACGCTACCTGGCGTGGGCGGCCGAATCGGGACGACTCGCCCGGGACGGCTCGCCGCGGAGCCTCGCGCCGGGCACGGTGCGCCTGCGGCGCGAGCACCTGCGGCTGGCGGCTTCGGCGCTCGCCCGGCGCCTGGGCTACACCCGTCGCGTGATCAACCTCGCGACGCTGGTCGAGCCGGTGAACTTCAAGCTGATCATCGCCGAGTACCTCGAGGCGGCCGGCGATGGCCGATCCGGCTCGTTCCTGAAAGGGCTGGCAGTGACGCTGTTCGGCGTTGCACGCCAGTGGGTCAAGGCGCCCGCGTCGCAGCTCGACCAACTCGGGCAACTCAAGCGCCGCCTCGGCGGGAGCACCTCCGGCATGGCTGCCGCGAGCCGTCGCTTGATCGAGCCATTCGAGGATCCGCGAGTGCTGGCCGAACTGCTCGCGCTGCCCGAGCGCCTGCTGGCGCAGTCCGCCGACGGGCGAATGCCTCGCGCGCGGGCGCTGCGCAAGGCGCAGGTCGCGGTCGCGGTCCAGCTGCTGCTGGTCGCGCCGATGCGGCTTCATCGACTGGCGGCGCTGCGCATCGGATTGGAGTTGCGTCGCCCGCCCGGGCTTCCAGGGCCGACGTCGATCGTGCTGGCCCGCGACGGCGACGGTCGCGACACGCCGCTGGAGTATCCGGTCGCGGGACACGCGTTGCAGGTCGTCGACGAATTCCTCGAGCGCTTCCACCGTGACGACGCCGCGAGGGCCGACCGATGGCTGTTCGAGCGTCCGGGCGGCGGCCCGGTCACCGCTGCTGCCTTGCGCGACGGGATTGCGCGCGAGACCGGGCGCGCACTCGGCATCGCGCTGACGCCCGGCCGGTTCCGGCATCTCGCAGCCACGCTGGTGCTGCACGAGCGTCCCGGCGACATCGGACTGGTCCGCGACCTGCTGGGTCACCGCGATGCCAGGACGACCGCACACCTGTATGCCGGCGTCGGCACGCGCGGCGCCGCCGCCGTCTACGGCGCGATGCTCGAGCGGGCTCGATCGGCGAGGAACGCCGACATTGCGTCCCAGGCCGATGGCGCGTCGCCGAGGCTGTCGTGATCGGCGCCGGGAACCGCCAGCCACGTCCCGGTCCCCGCCCACGCGTCGAACAGCGCGAGTGACCGCTGCAGCGGGATGATCGTGTCGGCCGTCCCGACGATCGCAAGCATCGGGGTGCGCGCCGCGCGAGCATCGGCGCTCGCGTCGAAGCGATGCCGAAGCAGCCACGACACCGGCAGCCACGGATAGTGCGTGCGACCGAGCTCGACCAGGCTGTCGTACGGCGAGATCAGGATCGCGCCGGCGATCGGTCGGGTCGCGGCGAGCCTTGCGGCCAATCCGGTCCCGAGGCTGCGCCCGACCGCGACGATCCGCCGGGCGTCGACGTCGGGCCGCGCCGCAAGCGTGTCGTGGATCGCGAGGGCATCGTCGAGCAGCGCCGATTCGGCCGGCCGGCCTTCGCTTGCACCGTAGCCGCGGTAGTTGACTGCAGCCACATGCCAGTCGCGCGGCCAGCGCGCGTCGGCGAGGGTCCACGAGACCTCTTCGGCGTTGCCGCCGAAGTACAGCAAAAGCGGTGCGGGCGCGGTGCCGGCGGGGCGCAGCCAGCCACGCAGGCGCGTACCGTCGCCCGAGGCGATCTCGATCGACTGCGCGCCGGGCGGCAGGTGCGCGGTCGATGCGAGGGGCTGCGGGAAGTAGATCAGCCGATCCTGCGCGAACCAGGCGAACGCATTGACGCCCAGCGCGATCGCGGCTGCCAGAACGATCCATTCCATTGGCTTGGGCATCGCTGGAGAGGGCGCCGCGCAGGGGGAACTCCGGCGAGGCACCCGCGGTTAGACTCGGTGCCCATGATCGCACCGTCCGCCACCGCCGGGTCGAAGCGGCCGGCGACTTGCGGCCCCGCTGCCGGCGTCCGCCGTGCGGTGGTCGCGAGTACGCTGTGGACTGCTCTGGGCGCAGTCTGCGCGCTGGCGGCAGAGCCGGTGCCGGTGCCCGACGCGTCGACGCTGCGACTGCTGCGCAGCGTTGTCGTCGCTGCCCCGGATGCCGTCGACGCGGGCACGGCAACGCCCGGGTATCGGCTGCCGCTCGAACTCGCCGTGATCGCGGGCAGCGGATGGTCGGCGGACGATGTCCTGCTTGCTGCCCGGCAGGCCGGCGGGCTGCTCGGGCAGTGCGGCATCGGAATCGGTCCGTTGCGGCTGAGCGAATTCGACGGGCCCGAGCGCTATCGCTATCTCGCCACGCCCGTTTCGCGCGACCTCGCGCGCCGCGCGAACCTGGGACGACCGGCGCTGTTCTTCGTGGCCGGCACGCGGCATCGGCCGGCCTTCGATGCCGAGGCGATCGGGCGCGCCAACAGCCGCACGCGTCCCGAGATGGCCGACACCGTGTGGATCACCGCGGGCACACGCGACTTGCCGATCGTGATTGCGCACGAACTCGTGCACGTGCTGGTCGATTCGGGCGAGCACTCGGACGAGCCCGCCAACCTGATGCGCGAGGATACGGCGCCGGACAACGCGCGGCTGACGACGAACCAATGCCGGGCCATCGTGACGCGGGCCGAAGCGAACGGCCTGCTGCAGCGCGCGAAGTGACGGCGCCCGGCGCGCCGCTCGGTCG
>DAORSF010000080.1:3016-7238 GCA_035443405.1 Burkholderiaceae bacterium
GTCGCCACTCAGTCGCCATGAAGGAAGACCATCAGTCCGTTCAGCACGAACACCAGCAGCACGCCGAGGCTGACCCAGCTGACCGTCCGAAGCACGCGCCCGGTCGGGCGGAGCACCAACCCGATCATCGCCAGCGCGGTCATGATCATCGCCGACAGCGCCGTCACCGTGTGCACCACGGACACGTCGGACAGCAGCGGGCCGGGCTTGTAGAAGACGTCGTCGATGGCGATGATCGCCACGTTGAACAGGTTGCTGCCCAGCAGGTTGCCCACGGCGAGGTCGATCGCCCCGATCCGCAACGCCGAAATCGTGACCGCCATCTCGGGAAGCGTGGTCACCAGTGCCACGAACAGTGTGCCGACGAAGCTGCGGTTCCAGCCCAGCGCCTGCGCCAGTTCGGTGGCCAGGAAGGGCAGCCAGATCCCCGCCGCGACGACGACGATCGAGGCGACAGCGAATCGGCGCACGGCGCGCCCGAGCTCGCCGTCGTGCGTCGTCGAGGGCTCCTGAGGCGTCGCCAGTGACCGATCGTGCAGGTAGACCGCGCGCAACGCGACCAGGTAGAGCGCGAACACTGCCGGGGTATACCAGCCCAGATAGAGAAGCGCGGTCGGCGCACCCCTGACGTCGCTCGCTCCGAGCAAAAGGCCGAACGCCGCCAGGCCGAGCAGCAGGACACCGAAGGACGCCGACAGCAGGTGCGCCGCGCCGATGCGCCGGTACAGCGGGCCGCTGCGGTGCATCAGGTCGAGCACGGCCACCATCATCAGGTTCACGACGCATGCCCCCAGCGCGTTCCCGACCGCGATGTTGGGCGCCGACGCAACCGTGACCGCCGTGATGCCGCTCGCCAGTTCGGGCAGCGAGGTCACCACCGCGACGAGCGCGAGGCCGATCCAGCCGCCGCTGAGTCCGGTCGCACGGGCGATCCGCTCGGCGCTGAGGCAGACTTCGCGTCCCGCGATCGCGATCAGCAGGCCGCACGCGGCGAACTTCGTCCAGGCGGCGAGGGTGGCGGGTTCCATGTCCGGCGCGGTCCTGTCGCCGGGCTCGGCGGCAAAGGGGGGCATGCTAGCGCAGGCCTCCTGCATCGCCAACCGTCGACCCTGCGTCGCTCTCAGCTGCCGGCGGTCCGGAGCCGGTCGGCGGCGCGTCCGCCAGGCTTTACATTGGCCGCCATAGGAGAGACCGACCATGCGCGCCACGCAGATCCTCGTTGCAGTTCTCGCCATGGTGCCGCTGGCCGCCAGCGCCGCAGGAGGCGCAGTGACGGTCTACGGCGGCTATCGTGCTGGCGGCGGCTTCAGCGATGCCGTCACGAACGAGTCGATCGACACCAGAGGCGCGGGCAGCGCGGCAGCCAGCGTCGACTTCCCCGTCGACGCCAGTCGCCAGGTACAGCTTCTCGTTTCGCACCAGAGCTCGAAGCTCGAGGTCAGCGCGCTGCCCGGCTCGCCGCTGGCGGCACTGGATGGCCGGTCCATGTCAGTGACGCACCTTCACCTCGGCGGCACCAGCTTCTTTGCCGGACCGATCGGGCTCGGCCCCTACGTCGTGGGAGGTTTCGGTGCGACGCGGCTCGAGCCGGGCCTGAGCGGGTACTCGGGCGAATGGCGGCCTTCGCTGAACATCGGCATCGGCTACCAGTGGCCGCTGGGCGAGCAGTTGGCACTGCGCTTCGAGACGCGCGCCTACGTCACGCTCGTCGACAGCGAGGGCGGTCTGTTCTGCTCGGGCGGCTGCGTCGTCACCATCCGTGGCGACACCTTCACGCAGCTCGAGGCGCAGATCGGCCTGTCGATGCGGTTCTAGACGCGTCGCCGCGGCCGCGGTGACGAAGTTCCTACCTGCGTGCCCGCGGACGGGCGCATCGTTGACGCCATTGGTGTCAGGGTGAAGGAGCATGCGATGCACGGGACAGACTGGAATCTCTACATCCTTCTCGGCGTCTTCTGGCTCGTCTTCGTGCTCTGGCGGGCGGGCTCGCGCTGATCGTCGCATTGCGGGCGTGTCATTCGCGTTCCCATGTGGTTCGACGTGACCCGGCGCAGGTTCACGATCGAGCAGATCGTGGCCGTGCTGCGCCAGGCGCAAGCCGGCACGCCCGAGGCCGAACTGATCCGGCGCCTCGGGATTTCGGAGCTGACTTTCAGCCGCTGGAAGAAGCTCTACGGCGGACTGTCGACCCTGCAGGGTCGTCGAACAGTCGGCGCGCCGCGTCAGGGGCCTCCGCGGCGTCCCGCCGGCCTCAGGTAGCGCCGCTTCTCGCCGGAAGCCGGCCGAAGGAACATTGCCCCCCTCGCATCGCGGAATGCGCGCCGAGGCCCGCGCTCAGGCCTTGTGCAGCACGTAGACCAGCCAGACGATGCCGAGAAGGATGTAGTTGACCAAGCCGCCGGCTTCCATTGCACGCCCTCCTGCGCCCGTGCTGGTCCCGGGCGTCGCGTCGATTTGCCTGGGCGGGTTCATGCAAACGGGATGCCCGGGCGCGCCGTCGCACGGTGATCGTCGGCAGGTCTCGATGACCGGTTGATGTCGATGGCAGCCGGAACCGTCGTCGACTTCAGGCTTTGGCGGTAAAGTTGGAACCGCTCGGCCTCCGGGTCCGCGCTGCCCGATCCCCTCAACCGGAGTCTTCGGTGTACACGATCGCTCGTCACGAAGTCTTCTCCGAGAACGCTTTCCTCTGGGAGGTGCGGGCGCCCGATGTGGCGATGGCTGCCCAGCCCGGGCACTTCGTCATGCTGCGGCTTTCCGAGGGCGGGGAACGCATCCCGCTCACGGTTGCCGACTACGACCGCGAGCGCGGTACGGTCACCGTGGTCGTGCAGGCGCTCGGCAAGACCA
This sequence comes from Burkholderiaceae bacterium, assembly GCA_035443405.1. Lineage (GTDB taxonomy): Bacteria > Pseudomonadota > Gammaproteobacteria > Burkholderiales > Burkholderiaceae_E > Zeimonas. The sequence goes on from DAORSF010000080.1 coordinate 5,867, forward strand.
CGCGCGAAATGCGCGATGACTACGTCGAGGGAGACAGCTTCGAAGACTTCGTCGGTCCGCTCGGGCTGCCACAGCACGTCGACAAGGTCGGACACGTCGTGCTGGTCGGTGGCGGGCTCGGCGTGGCACCGATCTTTCCGCAGTTGCGAGCCTTCAAGCAGGCCGGCAACCGTACGACCTGCATCGTCGGCTTCCGCAACAAGGAGCTGGTGTTCTGGGCGGACAAGCTCGCCGAGTATGCCGATGAACTGATCGTCTGCACCGACGACGGCAGCGCCGGACGACCGGGCTTCGTCACCGCGGCGCTGAAGGACCTGCTCGACCGGGAGAAACCCGACCTCGTGGTGGCGATCGGCCCGATGCCGATGATGCACGCGTGCGCCGACACGACGCGCCCGTATGGCGCGAAGACCATGGTCTCGCTGAACACGATCATGGTCGACGGTACCGGCATGTGCGGGTCGTGCCGTGTCACGGTAGGCGGCGAAGTCAAGTTCGCCTGCGTCGACGGGCCGGACTTCGACGGCCACCTGGTCGACTTCAAGGAATTGCACGCGCGCCAGAAGCGTTTCAGGAAACAGGAAGCGCAGGCCAACGAGGACGCGGCGCACATCTGCAGCATCGAGCAGAAGCTGTTCGTCGAGGGCAAGCGCACCTACAAGAAGTACTCGGCACTCGAGCGTCACCAGGTCAAGATGCCCGAGCGCGATCCGACCGAACGCGCGCAGAGCTTTGCCGAAGTGAACCTCGGCTACGACTACGGGGCGGCGCTGCGCGAGGCCGAGCGCTGCATCCAGTGCATCAAGCCGACCTGCATCGACGGCTGCCCGGTCAGCATCGACATTCCGCGCTTCATCCGTCACCTGATGGTGCGCGACCTCGAGGCAGCCGTCGGGACGATTCATGAATCGAGCATCTTTCCGTCGGTGTGCGGGCGCGTGTGCCCGCAGGAGAGCCAGTGCGAGGCGCAGTGCGTGCTGGTCAAGGCGAAGATGGAGCCGGTGGCGATCGGCCGACTCGAACGCTTCGTCGGCGATAACGCGAAGCCGGCGCCGGTCGTGCCGCCGCGCTTCGAGACGTCACTGGGCAGGGTCGCGATCGTCGGCTCGGGCCCGGGCGGGCTCGCGGCCGCGGCCGACCTGGTGAAGTACGGCGCCGAGGTCACGGTCTACGAGGCGCTGCACGTCGTCGGCGGGGTATTGCGCTACGGCATTCCGTCGTTCCGGTTGCCGCGCGACATCATCGACCGCGAAGTCCGGCGTCTGCAGGACTGCGGGGTGAGGTTCGAAACCAACAAGGTGATCGGCAAGACGTTCACCGTGCCGCAACTCACCGGCACGATGGGGTTCGATGCGGTGTTCGTCGCCGCGGG
>DAORSF010000081.1:0-7200 GCA_035443405.1 Burkholderiaceae bacterium
GGGCCCGGGTCGTCCTTGCGCCCCGGCGCGATGTCGCTGTGGCCCGCGATCCAGCGCAGCGGGTGCCGCGCCCGCAGCGCGGCGAGCAGCCGCGCGAAGCGGCGATACTGCGGCTCGGTGAAACGATGCCCGCCGTCGCCTTCGAACTCGACGCCGATCGAGAAGTCGTTGCAGCGCCGTCGCCCGAGGAACTCCGACGCGCCTGCGTGCCAGGCGCGCGCGTCGGTCGCGACGAACTGCAGCAGCTCGCCGCGCCGCCGGATCAGGAAGTGCGCCGAGACGCGCAGGCCGCGGAGCGCCGCGCACGACGGATCGCCACGCGCGTCGAGCCGGTTGGTGAACAGCCTCTCGATCGCGTCGCCGCTGAAGCGGCCGGGCGGCAGGCTGATGTGGTGGACGACCAGCAGGTCGATCCCGGTGCCGGCCGGCCGCTCGTCGAAGTTCGGCGACGGCACGGGCCGCGCACCGGCGAGCCAGCCGGGCGCGTCGGGCACTAGCTGAGCCCGAGGCGCTGCATCCGGTAGCGCAGCGCGCGAAACGTGATGCCGAGCAGCCGCGCCGCAGCGGTGCGGTTGTAGCGCGTCTTCTCGAGTGCGCGCTGGATCGTGTCGCGCTCGATCTGGTCGAGGTAGTCCGGGAGCGACTCGGGGATCCCGTCCTCGGACACACGCACCGGACGCCGCTCGGCCGGCGCAGCCGGCGCGTGCGAGTCGGCCTCGGTGGCGGGTTCGGATCGCTCGTTCTCGTCGGCGTCGGACACCATCGGCTTCAGGCCGAGATCCTCGACGTTGACGACTTCGCCGTTGGAGAACGCGAGCGCGCGCTCGAGCATGTTCTCGAGTTCGCGCACGTTGCCGGGAAACCGGTAGCTCTGCAGGTAGCGCACGGTGATCGAGGCCAGCCGCGGCGGCTGCGCCAGGCCAGCGCGCCCGGCGAGCCGCGCCAGGATCGCCTCGGCCAGCACCGGGATGTCGTCGAGGCGATCGCGCAGCGCAGGCAGCTTCAGCTCGATGACGTTGAGGCGGTAGAACAGGTCCTGACGGAAGCGTCCCGCCGCCACGCACTGCGCGAGATCCTGGTGCGTCGCGCTGATGATCCGCACATCCACCGCCTCCTCGACGGTCGCGCCGACCTTGCGCACGCGCTTCTCCTGGATCGCCCGCAGCAGCTTCACCTGCATCGCCAGCGGCAGGTCGGCGACTTCGTCGAGGAACAGCGTGCCGCCGCTTGCGGCCTGGAAGAAACCGTCGCGGTCGTGCTCGGCGCCGGTGAACGCGCCCTTGCGATGCCCGAAGAATTCGGCCTCCATCAGCGTTTCGGGGATCGCGCCGCAGTTCACCGCGACGAAGGGCTGCGCGGCGCGCGGACCGGACTGATGGATCAGCCGCGCGGCGAGTTCCTTGCCCGAACCGGACTCGCCGGTGATCGAAACCGGCGCCATGCTGCGCGCCAGCCGCTGGATCTGCGCACGCACTTCCTGCATCGCCACCGAGCCGCCCAGCAACTGCCACGCTGGATCGGCTGGCGCTGCCGCGGAAGCGTCGCGCGCCGCGGGCTGCTGCGCGGGCAGCTGGACGGCCGATCGCACCAGGCTGCGCAGCGCGTCGAGCGCCACCGGCTTGGCAAGATAGTCGAAGGCGCCCGCCTTCAGCGCCGCGACCGCGTTCTCGGCGCTGCCGTAGGCCGTGATCACCGCCACCGGCGTCTGCGGATAGCGGCGATTGATCGTGCCGACGAGCGCCAGGCCATCGCCGTCGGGCAGGCGCATGTCGGTCAGGCACAGTGCGTAGGCCTGCCGCTCGAGCAGGCCGTCGGCGTCGGCGAGGCTGCCCGCGCAATCGACGTCGAGCCCCATGCCGACCAGCGTGAGTTCGAGCAGTTCGCGCAGGTCCGCCTCGTCGTCGACCACGAGCACGCGCGGCGGGCGCCCGGTTGCGCGAGTGCCCGCGCCGGACTGGCTGTCGACGGAATCCTTCATCGGCGGGGCTCGATCAGTCTCGTTTCGGCTCGATGACGAAGGCGCTGCGATAGCGCGCGGACGCTCCGCCGGTCACGTACCGGATCGTCGCCGAGTTGGCGACGCACAACTCGCGCGCCAAATACAGGCCGAGGCCGGTGCCGCGGCTTTCACTGGTGAAGAAGGGTTCGAACGCGTGCTCGAGCATTTCGGTCGGCAGGCCGGGCCCGTCGTCTGCGACCTTCAATTCTAAACGATGGGCCCCCGACTCGCGCCACTCGATCAGCACGGCGCTCTCGGCCGGCGAGGCGTAGCGAAGCGCGTTGCTCAGCAGGTTGAGCAGCACCTGGCGAAGGTGGTTGGAGTCGAATCGGATCGGCAGCTCGGTCTCGAGCCGCACCGCGATGCGGCGAGGGTCGGCGCCGGACGCCGCGACGAACTCCGGCAGGAACCCCTTCAGGAACGACGCCACGTCGACCGACTCCTCGGCGGCACGCTCGCGCCGCGCGATCGACAGCACGTCCGTGACGATCCGGTCGATGCGCACGGTGTTGTCCTCGACGATGCGCGCCAGCCGCAGCTGCGCCGGGTCCTCGAGACGTTCGGCCAGCAGGCTGTTGGCGTGGCGGATCGCCGCCAGCGGGTTGCGCACCTCGTGCGCGATCGACGCCGACAGCCGGCCCATCGATGCGAGCTTGAGTTGCTGCGCACGCTCCTCGAATGCGCGCTGGTCTTCGAGGAAGACGACTGCGTCGCCGCCCGTTTCGTCGGTGCCGAGAAACCTCAGGCGGATCCGCGCCGAGCCGCCACCGGGCGCCGGCAGGTCGAGCTCGGCCTCGACGTGGCGGCCGACGGGCTCGTCGCGCCAGCGCGCATAGGCGCGGCGCAACGCCGACCAGCCGGCGCCGCCGTCGATCGAATGTGGGTCGGCCAGCGACGGCAGCCGGCCGGCCACGCCGAGCAGCGCGCCTGCGGCCGGGTTCATCGTCCGCACCTGGCCATCGACGTCGACGATCAGCACGCCTTGCTGCAATTCGGCGACCACCCTGGACGTCACCGCCAGCTGCCGGCGCAGGTCGTCGCCGCGCCGACTGGCGATCTGCTCCTGGGCGTAGAGCCTGGTCGCCAGCCAGTTCACGGTCATCGCGGTGGCGAAGCAGGCAATGCCGACCAGTCCTGCCATGACGGTCACGCCCTCGACCTCGCCGCCGCGAAGCAGCACCCAGGCCGCCTCGAGCAAGACCAGCAGCGTGGCGACGGCCGCGAACGACGCTGCCATCCGTCGGGTCGAAACGATCGCCGCGCCCGCGAGCGCAGCGACCAGCAACACGACGACGCCGCCGCGCAACCCGCCGGCCGCGTGCATCATCGTCGCCAGCGCGACCAGGTCGGTCAGCGCGTGCACGACGAGCATCGAGTGGAAGCGGGCGTGGAAGCGGTGCAGCGTGGACAGGAACGCGATCGCCGCGAGCAGGTAGACCACCGCCGCCCGCTCGAAAAGCGCCGGATCGTCGAGCCGCGCCGCGAAGCGCCCGACGTCCTGCAGCGGAACGAAGGTCAGCAGCAGCAGGGCCACCGCGACCCGGCTGGTCGCGAGCCAGCGCAGCGCCGCCCGGTACGACTCGGGCGGAAACTGCGCGGCTTCGGGCGTCGACGCGGGGTCGCGACCGGTGGTCATTCGCGCGGGTGCGCGGCCCGATCGGCGTCGCGGTGCGCGCGATCGCAGTAGCTGCGATCGCCGTCGACGAACGCGTCGGACGCAGGCAGGAACACGCCGCAATGAGCGCACTGCACCATCATTTCCCCGGCGACCCTGCGCGTCGAACCGTCACCGGCCGCGCCGGCGTCGCGGGCACTGCGTGCCCGCTCGGCCGCATCGCGCTTGCGCTGGCTGATCGCGACCAGCCTGAAGGCCAGGTAGGCCAGCGCGACCAGCGCCACCCATGACAGCAGCTTGCCCATCAGCGCCGGTGCAGGAACACTTCGAGCACGAGCCGGCTGCCGACGTAGGCGAGCAGCAGCAGTGCGAACCCGCCGAAAGTCAGCCGCAGCGCGGTGCGGCCGCGCCAGCCCCACATCCAGCGCCCCAGCAGCAGCACGCCGAATACCGCCCAGGCGACCAACGTGAAGACGGTCTTGTGGTCGAAACGCATCGGCTGTCCGAAGATCTCCTCCGAGAACAGCACGCCGCTCAGCGCGGTCAGCGTCAGCAGCGCGAAGCCGAGCGCGATGAAGCGGAACAGGATGCGCTCGAGCACCAGCAGCGGCGGCAGGTCTTCGAGGAAGCGCGCGAACGGCGACATCCCGTGCCCACCCGACGCGTCGGCGCCGCCATGCAGCGCGCGTTCTGCCGCCGTCATCAGCAGCGCGTGAAGCGCCGCCATGGCGAGCACCCCGTATGCGAGCGTGCCGACCAGCAGGTGCGGCAGGAACAGCGGCCGCGCCGCCTGCGCGCTGAGGTCCATGCCCGGGAACACCAGCGGCAGCAGCACCGCCACCGACGCGACCGGCAACACGACGCTGCGAAGCGCCTCGACGCGCACCGACAGGCCCTCGATCCACAGCACCGCAACGCCGATCCAGAGCGTCGCCGACAGGATCGGCGCAAAGCCGAAATGCCAGCCTGCCTCGCCGAAGATCGCCGCGTACAGCGCCCCCGCGTGCAGTGCGAGGCCGACGAGCATCGTCGCGCCGGCGAATCGCGCCGGCACGCGCCACGCCAGCAGGTAGGCCAGCGTGGCGAGCAGGTGAACGATAACCAGTAGAATCTGCACTGACCCAGTTTACTCCAAGGCCATGCTCGAAAACCTGTCGCAACGCCTCGGCCGCGTCGTCAAGACGATGCGCGGCGAGGCGCGGCTGACCGAAGCCAATACGCAGGAGATGCTGCGCGAGATCCGCGTCGCCCTGCTCGAGGCCGACGTCGCGCTGCCGGTGGTTCGCGACTTCATCGCGCGCGTCCGCGAGAAGGCGCTCGGCCAGGACGTCGTCGGCAGCCTGACGCCAGGCCAGGCGCTGGTCGGCGTCGTCCATCGCGAGCTCACCGAATTGATGGGCGGCAAGACCGCCGAGCTCGACCTGGCCAGCCAGCCACCGGCGATCGTGCTGATGGCCGGCCTGCAGGGCGCCGGCAAGACCACCACGGTCGGCAAGCTGGCGAAGTGGCTGCGCGAGACGAAGAAGAAGAAGGTGCTCACCGTCTCGTGCGACGTCTACCGCCCGGCGGCGATCGAGCAGCTGCGCACCGTCGCCGCCCAGGCCGGCGCCGACTTCTTCGCGTCCACCCCCGACCAGAAGCCGGCCGACATCGCCGCTGCCGCACTGCAATGGGCGCGCACGCACTATCACGACGTGCTGCTGGTCGACACCGCCGGCCGCCTGGCGATCGACGACGAGATGATGCGCGAGATCGCCGCGCTGCACGCGCAGCTCGAGCCGATCGAGACGCTGTTCGTCGTCGACGCGATGCAGGGCCAGGACGCGGTGAACACCGCGAAGGCGTTCAAGGAGACGTTGCCGCTGACCGGCGTCGTGCTGACCAAGCTCGACGGCGACGCGCGCGGCGGCGCTGCGCTGTCGGTGAAAGCGGTCACGGGCGCGCCGATCAAGTTCGTCGGCGTCGGCGAGAAGCTGTCCGGGCTCGAAGGTTTCCACCCGGATCGGATGGCCAACCGCATCCTCGGCATGGGCGACATCGTGTCGCTCGTCGAGGAGGCGAACAAGGTCGTCGACCAGAAGACCGCGAAGGATCTCGCCGACAAGCTCAAGGCGGGCAACCGCTTCGACCTGAACGATTTCGCCGCGCAGCTTGGCCAGATGAACCGGATGGGCGGCCTGTCGTCGTTGCTCGACAAGCTGCCGTCGCAACTGCAGCAGGCCGCGGCCGGCACCGACATGTCCCAAGCCGAGCGGCAGATGCGGCGCATGCAGGCGATCATCCAGTCGATGACGAAGGCCGAACGGGCCAGGCCCGAGTTGATCAAGGCCAGCCGCAAGCGGCGCATCGCCGCCGGCGCAGGGGTGCCGGTGCAGGAGGTCAACCGGCTGCTGTCGCAGTTCGACCAGATGCAGGCGATGATGAAGAAGATCCAGAAGGGCGGACTGGCGAAGATGATGCGCGGCATGAAGGGCATGCTGCCGGGGATGCGATAGCGTCGCGCGCCGGGCATCGGCGCTACACTCGGCGCCGATGGCCACCGCTCCGTCCCGTTCCGCCCCGCCTCGTTCCGCCTCGCCCGGGCTGCCCGACCCCGCGTCGCTTCGCCCGCGCTTCGGCGGTCGGCTGCTGACCGACGCGGCCGACCTCGAGCCCTTCCTCGTCGATTGGCGCCGGCGCTACTTCGGCCGCGCGCTCGCGGTCGCGATGCCCGACACCGTCGACGATGTCGCTGCCGTCGTGCGCTGGTGCGCGGAGCAGCGCGTCGCGATCGTCCCGCAGGGGGGCAACACCGGCATGTCGGGGGCCGCCACGCCGGACGACACCGGCCGTTCGATCGTGTTGTCGCTGGCGCGCCTGAAGCGCGTGCGCGCGCTCGACACGGTCAACAATTCGATCACCGTCGAGGCCGGCTGCACGCTTGCCGACGTGCGGGCGGCCGCGCAGGCCGCCGGGCGCCTGTTTCCGCTGAGCCTGCCCTCGGAAGGCTCGTGCACGATCGGCGGCAACCTGTCCACCAACGCCGGCGGCGTCGCCGTGCTGCGCTACGGCAACGCGCGCGAGCTTTGCCTGGGACTCGAGGTCGTCACCGCCGACGGCGAGGTCTGGAACGGGCTGCGCGGCCTGCGAAAGGACAACACCGGCTACGACCTGCGCGACGTGTTCGTCGGCTCGGAAGGCACGCTCGGCGTGATCACGGCCGCGACGCTGAAGCTCTATCCGCAACCTGCCGCGCAGGTCACCGCGATGGCCGCGCTCGACGGACCGCACGCGGCGCTGCGCCTGCTCGGGATGGCGCAGTCGGCGCTCGGCTCGTCCTTGACCGCGTTCGAGCTGATCTCGGAACTGTGCGTCGAGCTGGTGGAGAGGCACTTTCCCGGCCACCGGCGTCCGTTCGCACAGGCGAGCCCGTACTACGTGTTGCTCGAAACCTCGGACAGCGAGAGCGAACAGCACGCGAGCGCGGGCTTCGAGACCCTGATGGAGCGCGCGCTCGAAGCCGGCGTCGTGCGCGACGCGGTGGTCGCGACCTCCGGCGCCCAGAGCCGCGCACTGTGGGCGCTGCGCGAACTGATCTCGGAGGCGC
>DAORSF010000082.1:0-7192 GCA_035443405.1 Burkholderiaceae bacterium
CGGTATTCGCGTTTCACCCGGTCGCGTTACAGCCTGTTACCGCTCTTGCAGGTTTGCATCTGGGCAGTCGGCAAGGGCGCCGGTAGGGTGTGACACATGCCCCGGGGTACTGTAATTCCGCGATGCGGAACCCGGCTCCGGGGTCAACGTGACCAAGGAGTCCACGATGAAGGTGCCCCTGAAACGAATCCGGATCGCCACCGCTGCGCTCGTCCTGTCGGCCGGCGCGCTCGGGGCCGGTACCGCGCAGGCGTCCGGTTCGGTGCTAGGCGCGGTGATCGGCGGCGGGGCGGGCGCAATGATCGGTCAGTCGATCGGCGGTCGCGACGGCGCGATCATCGGCGGCGCGCTCGGCGCGGCCGCAGGTGCGGCGGCGTCGAACCACTCGCATCGCCACTATGGCGGTAACGTCGGCTACGGCGGTCAGGTCGGCTACGGCGGGGCGGTGGCCTACCCGGCCCCGGTCTATCCCGCTCCGGCCTATCCGGTTCGCGTCTACAGCCCGCCGCCCAGGGTCGTCTATCATGCGCCGCCGCGCGTGGTGTATCGTCCGGTCTACGTGGCGCCGCAGCCGGTCTACTACGGCCGTCCCGATCCGCGACGCTGGCAGTATCGCCACGATCATCGCCGTCACGACCGCGGATACGACCGTGGCTACGGCTACCGCTACTGAAGACTTCCGCTGAATGCCCGATTCCCGCCTCGTTCCATCCCACGCGTTCGAGGCGGGTTCGAGCATCGTGAACCTCGCGGCCGGCATCGCCGGCCGCTTTGGCGTTCGCACGCCACTCCCGCCGGTGAACGAGCCGTGCCTGGCCGATGCGCTCGCGGGCGCCGGCTCGGTCGTCACCGTGCTGCTGGATGGCCTTGGCGAGCGCCAGCTCGCCGCGCACGCACCCCGCGGCGCGTTGGCGCAGCACCGCCTGCGCGCGCTCGATTCGGTGTTTCCTTCGAGCACCGCGCCGGCCGTCACGTCGCTGGCGACCGCGATGCCGCCGGTGGCGCACGGCAACCCGGCCTGGCTGATCTGGTCGGAGCGGACCGGCGCGATCATCCGCACCTTGCCGATGGACGTGCGCGGCGACCGGCATCGCTTGATTCGTGCCGACGACATCTGGTCGTGGCGGCCCTGGGCGACGCGCGCCCGCGTGCCGTCGTTCGCGATCCTGCCGCGCGAGATCGTCGACTCGGAATTTTCGCGATACGCCTATGCCGGCTCCTCGCGAATCGGCTATGCGCGGCTCGACGACGTCGTGCCGATCGTCGTCGACGCGCTGCGGGCCTGCCCGGGCGGCGCGAGCGTCTTCGTGTACCTGCCCCACTTCGACGCGACCAGCCACGAGGCCGGCTGGCAGAGCGAGGCTGCCGCCACGGTGGTCGGGGAATTCGACCGCTGGTTCGGCGGGTTGCTCGATCGCCTGCGCGACGTCGACGCGCTGGTGCTGGCCACTGCCGACCACGGCTTCGTCGACGTCGCTCCGCACGACCAGTTGCGGCTGGAAGACTTCCCGGCCATTGGCGGATGCCTCGAGCGCCCGCTGTCCGGCGAACCGCGGGTGCCGTTCTGCCAGGTACGCCCCGAGCGGCGTGAGCGTTTCGCCGCGATCGTCGCCGCCGAGCTCGGCGACGCCTTCGCGGTCCACGAGTCGGATGAATTGCTGCGCGCCGGGTGGTTCGGCGCTCCGTTTCCCGACGCGGGCACGTCGCCGCTCGCTGGCCGGCTCGGCACGCACGTGCTCGTGCCGCGGCGCTGCGTGACGCTCGTCGACGCGGTCGATGGCGAACGCGCGCCTCGCTTCATCGGCATGCATGGCGGCACCAGCGACGACGAGATGCGGGTCCCGCTGGTGGCGGCCTGGCGCGGGCAGGCGATCCGTTGACGCGGAGGCTTGCCGCGGACGGGTAACATCGCGGTTTCCCGGCGATCCCGCCGTCCCCGCCGTCGACTTCCCGATCGTGAACCGTCCAACCCGTCCCTACCCACCGAACGCGCTCAGCGTCGCCGGCATCGATCCGAGCGGCGGCGCAGGCATCTTCGCCGACCTGAAGGCTTTTTCCGCGCTCGGTGCGTACGGCACCGGGGTGGTCGCCGCGCTGACCGCGCAGAACACGCAGGGAGTGACCGGCATCCACGGCGTGCCGCCGGCGTTCGTGCGGCTGCAGCTCGACACGCTGTTCGCCGACGTGCGCATCGACGCTGCGAAGATCGGCATGCTCGGCACTGCCGACATCGCGGTCGCAGTCGCCGAGGGGCTCGCAGGACCGATTGCGGCAGGGCGGCTGCCGCACCGGGTGGTCGATCCGGTGATGGTCGCCAAGAGTGGCGACACGCTGCTCGGTCGCGAGGCGATTGCGACGCTGATCGAGGCCGTGCTGCCGCTGGCCACCGTGCTCACGCCGAACCTGCCCGAGGCCGGCGTGCTGCTCGACGCGCGGCCCGCCGACACGCCGAAGGAGATGCAGCGCATGGCCGAGCGGCTGCGCAGGCTGCTGCGCGACGACGGCCAGCGCTTCGTGCTGCTCAAGGGCGGGCACCTCAGCGGGGACGCGACGGACCTGCTGTTCGACGGTGACCGCATGATCGAGCTGACGGCGCCGCGCGTCGAAACGCGCAACACGCACGGCACGGGTTGCACGCTGTCGGCGGCGATCGCGGCGCTGCTCGCGAACGACATCGAGCCGGTGGCGGCGGTGCGGCAGGCCAAGGAGTACCTGACCGAGGCGCTGCGCCAGGCCGATCGGCTGCGCGTGGGGTCGGGGCACGGCCCCGTGCACCACTTCCACGCATGGTGGCCCCGTGCTTGAATTGCTCTACGCGCTGCCACTGCTGGTCAAGGCCGCGATTCTCGGCGTCGTCGAGGGGCTGACCGAGTTCCTTCCGATCTCGAGCACCGGCCACCTGATCCTGGCGGGAAGCCTTCTCGGCTTCGCCGGGGAGAAGGAGAAGATGTTCAGTGTCGCCATCCAGACCGGGGCGATGCTGGCCGTGATCTGGTACTTCCGCGTGCGCATCCTGGCGACGATCGCCGGCATCGCGCGCGAGCGACGCGCGCAGCGCTTTGCAGCGAACGTGATCATCGCGTTCATCCCGGCGGCGGTCCTCGGCGTACTGTTTGCGAGCTACATCAAGGCGTGGCTGTTCAAGCCGGTGCCGGTGGCGATCGCGTTCATCGTCGGGGGCCTGGTCATCCTGTGGGTCGAGTCGCGGCAGCGGCGCGGCCTCGCGCGCCCGCGCATCCACGACATCGACTCGCTGGGCGCGGCCGACGCGGTGCGACTGGGCGTCGCGCAGGCGTTCGCGCTGATTCCCGGCACCAGCCGCTCGGGCGCGACGATCATCGGCGGCATGCTGTTCGGGCTGTCGCGCCAGGTGGCCACCGAGTTTTCTTTCTTCCTCGCGATTCCGACGCTGATCGGCGCCGGTGTCTACGACAGCTGGAAGTACCGGCACCTGCTCGGCGCCGGTGACCTGCCGCTGTTCGCGGTCGGTCTGGTGTTCGCGTTCTTCAGTGCGCTGGCCTGCGTGCACTGGCTGATCCGCTACGTCGCGACGCACGACTTCGTGCCGTTCGCCTGGTACCGGATCGCGTTCGGCCTGCTCGTGCTGGGGACCGCCGCGTCCGGCCTCGTCGAGTGGGTAGGCTGAATCCTCAGCGGTGCGGCGACCGGACGAAGACCAGGTCCCAGACGCCGTGGCCGAGTTGCAGCCCGCGCGACTCGAACCTGGTCAGTGGGCGCCAGGGCGGGCGCGGCGCGAAGCCTCGGCACTGCGCAGCGGTTTCGCGGATCACGGTGTCGCCGGCGCTGTTGTCGAGCAGCGGCTCGCGCGACAGCACGTCGAGCATCTGCACCGCGTAGTGCTCCCAGTCGGTCGCGCAATGCAGCAGGCCGCCGGGCGCGAGGCGGCTGGCGAGCAGAGCGACGAATGGCGGCTGGATCAGCCGCCGCTTGTGGTGGCGCTTCTTCGGCCACGGATCGGGAAAGTACACGTGCACCGCCGCGAGCGTACCCGGCGTGATCATGTCGCGCACGACCTCGACCGCGTCGTGCTGCACGATGCGCAGGTTGCGCAGCCCGGCGGATTCGATCCGGGCGAGCAGGCTGCCGACGCCGGCCGGATAGACCTCGATGCCGACGAAGTCGCGTGCAGGGTCGGCGGCGGCGATGCGTGCCGTGGTCTCGCCCATGCCGAAGCCGATCTCGACCACCAGCGGCGTCTCGCGTCCGAACACGGCGGCCCGGTCGATCGCGGCCTGCCGGTACGGCAGGCACCAGCGTTCGCGCAGCGTCTCGTAGGCGTGTCGCTGGCCACTGGTGAAATGGCCGCGCCGCCCGGAAAAACTGCGGATGTGCGGACGCTCTCTGCGCGCGGTCGCGTTGCCGCTGGCGATCGCGTCGTCGTCGGTCGCGTCGGCTTCGTCGCGCGCCACGCCGCTCACGATGACTGTCGCGGCGCGCCGATCAGTCCGCCGGCCGGCGACGACGGCGTCGCCGAGTAGAACTTCTTCGGCATGCGGCCGGCGAGGAAAGCCGCGCGCCCGGCCTCGACCGCCAGGCGCATCGCCTGCGCCATGCGGACCGGCTCGCGTGCCGCGGCGACCGCGGTGTTCATCAGCACGCCGGCACAACCGAGCTCCATCGCGATTGCCGCGTCCGACGCGGTGCCCACGCCCGCATCGACGATGATCGGCACCTGTGCCTTGTCGATGATCAGCCGAAGGTTCCACGGATTGAGGATGCCCATGCCCGAGCCGATCAGCGAAGCCAGCGGCATCACCGCCACGCAGCCGATCTCCTCGAGGCGCTTCGCCTGGATCGGGTCGTCGCTGCAGTAGACCATGACCTCGAAGCCGTCGCGCACCAGCGTTTCGGCCGCCTTCAGCGTCTCGGGCATGTTCGGATACAGGTTCTGCGGGTCGCCCAGGACCTCGAGCTTGACCAGCGAGTGGCCGTCGAGCAACTCGCGCGCCAGCCGCAGCGTGCGCACGGCGTCTTCGGCGCTGTAGCAGCCGGCAGTGTTCGGCAGGATGGTGAAGCGCTCGGGCGACAGGAAGTCGAGCAGGTTCGGCTCGCCGGCGGTCTGTCCGATGTTGGTGCGGCGGATCGCGACGGTGACGATCTGCGCGCCGCTCGCCTCGACTGCCGCGCGGGTCTCGTCGAAGTCGCGGTACTTGCCCGTGCCGATCAGCAGCCGCGAGGCGAATTCGCGCCGGCCGATCTTCAGGACGTCGGTAGCTTCGGTCATGATGGGTTCCCGTTCATCCGCCGCCGACCGCGACGACGATCTCGACGCGGTCGCCGGGCTCCAGCGGCTCGCTGTCGTGGCGGCTGCGCGGCACGATTTCGCCGTTGCGCTCGACCGCGATCCGCCGGCCGGCAAGTCCGAGTTCGGCCAGCAGGCCGGCTACCGTGCCGGGCGAGGGCAGCGGCCGCGATTCGCCGTTGACGACGATGGTATGCATGGCGTCAATTGTCGCACGCAGCGGCGAGCCGCCTGCGGCGCGCCGGGCCCTAGAGCAATTCGTCCGGCGCGAATGGCGACAGCAGCTTCAGCAGCAGCTTCAGCGCGACGCCGGCATCGGGCTCGGAGCCTTCGATCGTCGGCACGTCGGGCGCCTCGCCGACCCAGCGCAGGCGGCCGTCGGCCATCGGCTCGACCCGGTAGCTGCTGCTCCTCGCGACGTCCTCGAACAGCCGCACCACCTGCGCCGACAGCGTCGCACTGCGCATGACGAGCGCGATTTCGGTATTGAGCAGCTCCGAACGCGGATCCATGTTCATCGAGCCGACCAGCAGGGTGCGCCGGTCGACGACCATCGCCTTGGCGTGCAGGCTGGCCAGCGAGGATCCGAAAGAACCGAGACGGCTGCGCGGCGTGCCGAGCCGGTTGCGCAACTCGTGCAGTTCGACCCCCTCGGCCAGCAACTCGTCCCGGTACCGTGCATAGCCGACGTGCACGATCGGCGCGTCGGTGGCAGCGAGCGAATTCGTCAGCACGCGCACGCGAACGCCCCGCGCGCGGAGGTCGCGGAGCATCGCGACGCCGCGCTTGCCCGGCACGAAGTACGGCGAGATCAGGATCACCTCGCGGCGCGCCGCACGCGTGAGCCCGATGATGTCGTCCGCGATGACCTCTTCGGGATCCGGCTGATCGCCTTCGGGCGCGATTTTCGAAGGTTCGTCGGCGAGCACCCTCGCGGGCACCCAGCTCAGCTGCAGGCGTCCGTCCCGGAAGACCTCGGTGAGCCCGGTCGCCGGCAGGTCGGGCGGATCGGTCGTGGCCCCAGCCGGCAGCGCGGCGGCGGCGACGGGGCCCGCGCACGCCGGCTCCTTCTTCACCAGCGTGTGGACCGGATAGGCGAGGTCGCTGTTCCAGAACTGGTCGAACGAGGCCGACAGGCTTCGGACCACCGGTCCGGCGGCGATCACGTCGAGATCGACGAAATTGCTCGACGGGCTCTTCACGAAGTACGCGTCGCCGAGGTTGCGCCCACCGGTCACGGCCATGGCGTTGTCGGCGACGAACATCTTGCTGTGCATGCGCTGGTTGATGCGCCGGATGTCGGTGAGCGAGGCCAGCACGCGCGTCAGCGTCGAGAAGCGGCCGGCCGGGAAGGGGTTGTAGAGCCGCAGCTCGATGTTCGGATGCGCGGTCAGGCAAAGCAGCGCATCGTCGGCGCCCGACGTGTTCAGGTCGTCCAGCAGCACCCGCACGCGCACCCCCCGCTCGGCCGCCGCGTGCACGCGGCGCAGCAGCGTTCGTGTCGACGCGTCGTCGTGCATCAGGTAGTACTGCAGGTCCAGAGTGCGCTGTGCCCGGTCGGCCAGCGACACCAGCGCGGCGAACGCATCCTCGCCGGATTCCAGCAACCGGAATCCGGAATGGCGTGCATTGGGCGCTGCCGCCGCCGACATCGTGCCCAGCGCCGTCGCACCGGGCTGCGCCCAGGCGTTCGTGACCGGCTTGTCGGGGGGCGGTGGCAGGCTCGCGCAGGCCGAGCACGACGCGAACGTCGCCAGCGCCAGCCACCGCCACGGACCCCGCAGTCGTGCCTTCATGCGTCCACTTCCTCCACCGTGACCCGGCCGGCGCCTGCACGGTACACTACGGTCCGCGCGCGGGTGTAGTTCAATGGTAGAACGGCAGCTTCCCAAGCTGCATACGAGGGTTCGATTCCCTTCACCCGCTCCA
>DAORSF010000083.1:0-7131 GCA_035443405.1 Burkholderiaceae bacterium
TCTCGAGCGCCTCGCGCTTGAGTTCCTCGAGCCGCGCGGTGTTCGCGGTGGCCGCCGCGTCGCCGTCCTCGTCGTCGTCGAAGTCGGCCGGCGTCGCCGCCGGGGCCGGCGCGAAGTCGGCCTCCTCGGCGTTCGGGTCGATCAACCCGTCGACCACTTCGTCGATGCGCATCGTGCCGGCGCCGATCTTCTCGGCGTGCGCAAGTGCCTCGGCGATCGTGGTCGGGCAGGCCGAGATCGCCTGCACCATGTGCTTGAGGCCGTCCTCGATGCGCTTGGCGATCTCGATCTCGCCTTCGCGCGTGAGCAGCTCGACCGAGCCCATCTCGCGCATGTACATGCGCACCGGGTCGGTGGTGCGGCCGAACTCGGAGTCGACCGTCGACAGCGCCGCCTCGGCCTCTTCCTCGGCGTCGTCGTCGGAGCTCGCCACCGGCGTGGTGTCGGCCATCAGCAGCGTCTCGGCGTCGGGCGCCTGGTCGTAGACCGAGATGCCCATGTCGCTGAAGGTGCTGATGATCGACTCGATCGCCTCGGCGTCGACCAGGTCTTCGGGCAGGTGGTCGTTGATCTCGGCGTACGTGAGGAAGCCGCGGTCCTTGCCCTGCTTGATCAGCTGCTTGAGTTTGTTGCGCGTGGCCTCGCGCTGCTCTTCGGTGATGCCCTGCCGGCCGCCGAACTCCTTCAGCAGCTGCTTTTCCTTGGCGCGGTTGCCGCGCTTGGCCTTGGTCGGCGCGGCGGCGACGACCTCGGGCACCTCCGGGATGACCTCGGTTTCGTCACCCTCCTCGAAGCCCTCCACGTGGTCGTCGAGCAGGTCTTCGGCCTCGGCGCCGGCCTCGGCCGCCGCTGCCGGCCCGCGGCCCTTTGCAGCTTTCGCACCCTTTGCGCCCTTGGCATCTCTTTCGCCAGTCGTGCCGACTGCGCCCTTGGCGCCCTTCTTCGCGTCCATTTCCGTCTTGCCGGCCCCCTTCGGCGCGGCCCCGGCCCGCGCGAACTTCGCTTCGGCCCTGGCGACGGCTGCGGGGTTGATCTGGCGCAGCGCCTCGAGCAGCGCCTCCTCGCCGGTGGGCCGGTCGGCGCGCGGCCTGGCCCCCGCCTTGCCGGCCTTCTCGACAACGAACTTCGGAGCCTTGGCCGAGACGCGAGCCGCGGGCTTCGCCTCCGACACCTTCGACTTTGCTGCCCGGCCCGCATCCTTGGCCGGCGCCGGGCGCCCGGCCTTCGCCGCGGCGGGGCGTGCAGCCGGCTTCGCAGCGGCGCGCTTCGAAGGCGCCTTGGTGCCCGACCTGGCCGGGGCCGCGGGCTTGCCGACGACCCTCGCTGCAGGCCTGGCAGCCGTCTTCGCAGGCGCCTTCGGCGCCTTCCCGCTTGTCGCTTTGCCTGTCGCCGTAGTGGCCTTGGGGGGCACCCTGGCGCCTGACCTGGTGGCTACCTTCGGGGCCGCCTTGGCCGTCGTCTTCGGCGCAGCGCGGCTGCCCGTCTTCGCGGCGACCCGCGCAGCCGGCTTGGCCACTGCCTTGGCCGCGGCCTTCGGGGCAGCAGACTTCCGGGTCGACGAGGAGGCTGCGGCGCGCGCGCCGGCCCGTGATGCAGACTTGGTAGGGAGCTTCGAGGACACCTTGGAGGTCACCTTGCTGGATGCAGATTGCCTGACCGACTTCGCCACGTTTACCTCACTGTCAGAGATCCGGAAACCGAGCCCCGGGTAACGCGTCGCACGCCCCGCGAACCCGGCAAGGGCTCGCGAACGATGAGTCGGCAGTGCTGGTCCGAACGGACATTGGGGAACCGCGCATTATATCAAGTCCGCCTGCGCATCGCCATAAGCGACTGATAACGTTCGCGTTCTTCCGGCGACGCGATGCCGCCCGCGGCCAGGGCGTCGATCAGCCGCGCAAGGTGCCGCTCGCGCAACTGCGCGAGCGCCGCATCCATTTCGACGCGCGCCTCGTCGATCGACAGCGTGGCGGCCGGCGACATGTCCGACGCCGCCTCGCGCTCGAGCCGCGCGACCGCCTCGGGTGCGTCCTGGCGCAGCGCCTCGCAAACGCTGGCGAGCGAGCTGCCTGGCGGAAGCGACGCGATCGTGTCCAGCCATGCGGCGAGCGGCGCCGGCATCCATTCGCCGCGTTCGCCAGCCGCCAGCGCCGGGTGCAGCGCCGCCAGCAGCCGGATCCGTGCCTCGAGATCGGGCTTGCCCACCGGCACCCTCGCGACGAAGCTCCTGCGCTCACGCCATCCGCCGCGCCCGCCCGCGCCGCCGTCGCGGGGGACGGAGTGCCAGCCGCGGCCGCCAACGGACCCGGAGCCCGAATCCTCGCCCGAGCGGCCACCCGCCGCCGGGGCGCCGCCGGCGCGCGCGTCGTCCGCGCCAGGACGGCCGCGCGACCCAGGACCGTCAACGGGCGCCGACGCGACCGGCCCCAGATACCGTTCGACCTCAAGGGCCGTCAGGCCCGACAACTCGGCCAGCCGATGGATCAGCTGGAGCCGCAACGCCTGTGCGCCCAGCCCCTGCAGCAGCGGGCGGGCTTCCGCGAGCAACCGCGCCCTGCCCTCGGACGTCGCCAGATCCACCCGGTCCGCGAGCCCGTTGAGCAGCCATTCGGACAGCGGCGGCGCCCCGGCCAGCGCTTCGCGAAAGCCGTCGGCGCCGCGCTCGTGCACGAAGCTGTCGGGATCGTGCTCCGGCGGCAGGAACAGGAAGTCGATCCGCTTGGTGTCGCTGGCGTGCGGCACCGACGCTTCGAGCGCCCGCCACGCCGCCTTTCGGCCTGCCGCGTCGCCGTCGAACGCGAACACCACCCGGTCGACCAGCCGCAGAAGCTTCCGGACGTGGTCGGCAGTGGTGGCAGTGCCCAGCGTCGCCACCGCGTTGGCGACGCCGTGCTGTGCCAGCATCACGACGTCCATGTAGCCTTCGACCACGATCACGCAGTCTTCTGCACGGATCGCGTCGCGAGCTTCGTACAAACCGTAGAGTTCCCGCCCCTTCGAGAAGACCGGCGTTTCCGGTGAGTTCAGGTACTTCGGCTCGCCGCGATCGAGCACCCGGCCGCCGAAACCGATCACCTGCCCGCGCGGATTGCGGATCGGGAACATGATCCGGTCGCGAAAGCGGTCGTAGCGCTTGCGCCGGCCGTCGTCGCCGGTCGATTCGATGACCAGGCCGGCGGCCACCATCTCGTCGATCTCGTAGTCCCCGACCGCGGCCTCCAGGCCCCGCCATTGGTCCGGCGCGTAGCCGATGCCGAAGCGCGCCGCGGTCTCGCCGGCAAGGCCGCGGCGCTTCAGGTAGGCGATCGCGTCCGGCGCGTCCTTGAGCCGTTGGCGGTAGAACTTCGCCGCCTGCGCGAGCAGCTCCAGCAGCGCCGGCGCGCGCTTGTCCGCCTGCGGGCCGCTGCCGGCCTCCTGCGGAACCGCAACCCCGATCGACTGCGCCAGTTCGCCGATCGCCTCGACGTAACCGAGCCCGCCGTACTCCATCAGGAAGCCGATTGCCGAACCGTGCGCGCCGCAGCCGAAGCAGTGATAGAACTGCTTGGACGGGCTGACCGTGAACGATGGCGACTTCTCGCCGTGGAACGGGCACAGGCCCAGGAAGTTGGCCCCCGCTTTCTTCAGCTGGACGTAGCGGCCGACGACATCGACGATGTCGATGCGGCCGAGCAGATCCTGAATGAAGCTCTGGGGGATCACGCGGTCAGTGTAGCGCGGCGCCGCGCGGCCTCGGTCAGCCGGCGCCGAGCCGCGCCTTCACCTGCGCCGACACCGCCGACAGGTCGGTGCGACCGGCCAGGCGCTGTTTGAGCACGCCCATCACCTTGCCCATCTGCTGCGGGCCGGTGGCGCCGGTCGCGGCGATCGCCGCGTCGATCTCTGCAGCCACCTCGGCCGCGCTGGCCTGCCGGGGCAGGTACGCCGACAGCACGTCGATTTCGAGCTTCTCGCGGTCAGCCAGTTCCTGGCGCCCCGCCTTCTCGAACTGCTCGATCGAGTCGCGCCGCTGCCGGATCAGCCGGTCGACGATCGCGACCACCTGCGCGTCGTCGACGCTGATGCGTTCGTCGACTTCCTTCTGCTTGATCGCCGCCAGCAGCATGCGGATCGCCGACAGGCGAACGGCTTCGCGCGCGCGCATCGCGCCTTTCATGTCCTCGCCGATGCGTTCTTTCAGGTTCATCGCTCGTCCCGACAAAAAAGACGAAGGCCCGCCGCAGCAATTACCGGGGCAGGCCTTCGGGGGTGGCGCCTGATGTCGTCTCGAGGCGCCGTGTCACGCCGGACAGGCGTCAGTACATCTTCTTCGGCAGCATCTGGCTGCGAAGACGCTTGTAGTGGCGCTTGACCGCGGCCGCCTTCTTGCGCTTGCGCTCGGCGGTCGGCTTCTCGTAGAACTCGCGCGCTCGCAGCTCGGTAATGATCCCGGCTTTCTCGATCGTGCGCTTGAATCGGCGCAGCGCAACGTCGAAGGGCTCGTTCTCCTTGACGCGGACGGTCGGCATTAAAAATCACCCCCTTTCAATGGAACCCAAGAGTATAGCCGAGAGCTGCGCCGGCGCAAATCGAAAGAACGTGTCCGTCGGTCGGAACCGGACGAGGTGTCGCATTCGCCGCGGCTGCGCAGACCGGAGGCGCAGTCAGCAGCTCGAAAGGTGGCCGCAAGGCTTGAAATGCAGGGCCCGGGTGCTCAAGAATCAGGCAACGCAGTCCCGGAGTGCCGCTCCATGCCCGCCGCGAAGCACGACTCGCCCGCCGATTCCCGCCACGTCCCCGCACCGATCGCGATTGCCGGGTTCAGGCAGATCTACTCCACGTCGCGCGTCGAAACCGCCCTGGACGAACTTCCGCCCGGCGCGAGCGAATCGCTGAAAGGCACCTACGAGAAGATGCTGAAGGCCGGCGGCGACCGCTTCTGCGTGAAGCCGGCCGCGATGCCGGACTTCGAAACGCTCGCCGACGAGCTGCCCAATTTCCGCGAAGTGCTCGAGGACCTGCGCCGGCAGCTCGCGCTGTGCCTGGAGACCGCCGACCCGGTCGAACTGACGCCGGTGCTGCTGCTGGGAGAGCCCGGCATCGGCAAGACGCACTTCGCGCGCCGGCTGTCGCAGCTGCTCGGCACCGGCTACGGCTTCGTGTCGATGAGCTCGCTCACCGCCGGCTGGATCCTGTCGGGCGCGTCGTCGCAGTGGCGAAACGCTCGCGCCGGCAAGGTGTTCGACACGCTGGTCAACGGCGACTACGCCAACCCGGTGATGGTCGTCGACGAGATCGACAAGGCGTCGGCCGACGGCCAGTACGATCCGCTCGGGGCGCTGTACGGGCTGCTCGAGCCCGACACGGCGGCCGAGTTCGTCGACGAGTTCGCTGAGATCCCGGTGGACTGTTCGGACATCGTCTGGGTCGCGACCGCCAACGACGTGGCGCGCATTCCCGATCCGATCCTGAACCGGATGAACGTCTACGAGATTCCCGCGCCCGATCGCGACGGCGCGCGTCGCATCGCGCAGGGCCTTTACCGCGAGATCCGCGACTCGCACGAGTGGGGCTCGCGCTTCCCCGAGCAGCTCCCCGACGCGGTCGCCGACCGCCTGGCGCGCTGCGCTCCGCGCGAGATGCGCCGCCTGCTGGTCGGCGCCTTCGGCAACGCGAAGCTCGGCGGCCGATCTGAAATCGCGTTGCAGGACCTCGCAAGCGAGCGCTCCGCGCGCCGCGCGCGCATGGGTTTCTGAAGCCGCCGACCGGCATCGCGCACAGGCGCTGCCGGGCAACATCGGACGACCGGGGGACCGCCGGTCGACGCCACTGATCGGCTCGGGCCGAATGGCTGCTGCGCGCGCGCCGAGAATTCGCTTCATGACGCTGGCCATGATCCCCGACATCCCGACCGTGTACCTGCTGACCGGCTTCAGCAGTCTCGTCGGCGCGATGATCCTGCTTTGGCTGCGTCGCGACCATCGCGAATCGAGCCCCGCGCTGACGCTGTTCGCGGCGGGCATCCTGGCGCTCGGCATCGGCTTCATGGCGTTCGCCGCGCGCGGCGAGGCAGCGGGACGACTCGCGCCGCTCATCGGCTACAGCGGGTTCGGCGTGTCGTCGGTGCTGATCTGGCTCGGATCGCGGCAACTCTCCGGTCATCCGGGCCTGCAGGGCCGTGCGATCCTGGCCGGCATCGCGCTGCTCGGTTACGTCGCGGCGCTGTTCGCGATGCGCGAGCCGACCGCCGTGAAAGCGATCGCCCGCATCGCGCTCAACAGCGGCTTCGTGATCGCGTTCATGGGGCTGGCGGCCTGGGAGGTGCACAGGTCGCGCTGGTCGAGGTCGCTGCGCTCGATGCGCCTGATGCGCGCGCTGCTGGTCTTGTTCTGCGCGATCGTGCTGGTGCGCGCGATTGCGTTCCTGGCCCAGGGCATCCCGCTTCATGCCGACGGGTCGGCGCCGCCCGGCGCGCTGCGCGCGTTCTTCGCAACGGCCTTCGGGTCGTTGCCGTTCGCGATCACGGTGTCGGTGCTCAGCATCGCCAACTCGCAACTGAGCGCGCGACTGCACCGCATGGCGACGACCGACGACCTGACCGGACTGGTGTCGCGCCGCTCGCTGCAGGAGTCGGCCGACCGGATGCTCGGTGCGCCGCCGGAAAGCGGGTGCCTCGCGCTGCTGATGGTCGACATCGACAACTTCAAGAACATCAACGACCAGCACGGGCACGGGATCGGCGACCTCGTGCTGCGCCATGTCGCCAACGTGCTGCGGCAATCGCTGCGACCCGACTCGCTGATCGTGCGCTACGGCGGCGACGAGTTCTGCGCGCTCGTGCCGGTGCCCGGCGAGGCGGCGGCTTTCGTCGTCGCCGAGCGGCTGCGTTCGACGATGGAGGCGTCGCCGTACCGGCTCGACAACCAGCGGATCCCGGTCACGCTCAGCATTGGCGTAACGGTGCATCGTCACGGCAAGACCTTGCGGCAACTGCTCGACGAAGCGGACCGGCGCGCCTATCGCGCCAAGGCCGGCGGTCGCAATCGCGTCGTCGCCGAAGACCTGCCCGTCGCCGGCTGACGCTCAGGCGGCGCCGACTGCCTGCCCGGCCACGAAGGCCGAGGACCAGGCCCACTGGAAGTTGTAGCCGCC
>DAORSF010000084.1:0-7125 GCA_035443405.1 Burkholderiaceae bacterium
TGGCGCATGCCCCAGGACACCGCCTGGAGCGACTGAGATGCCGCAACTGTCGATCCGCGGGCTGTCGATCCACTACGACACCCGCGACGGACCGCTGACCGCGCTCGCGAACGTCGATCTCGAGATCGGCGACGGCGAGTTCGTGGTCGCGCTGGGAGCGTCGGGCTGCGGCAAGACGACGCTGCTCAACACCATCGCCGGATTCC
Organism: Burkholderiaceae bacterium; assembly: GCA_035443405.1. Taxonomy (GTDB): domain Bacteria; phylum Pseudomonadota; class Gammaproteobacteria; order Burkholderiales; family Burkholderiaceae_E; genus Zeimonas. The sequence goes on from DAORSF010000084.1 coordinate 207, forward strand.
TGGCGCCGAGCGAGGGCGACATCGAACTCGACGGCCGCGCGGTGCGAGGCCCGGGCGCCGATCGCGGCGTGGTCTTCCAGAAGCACGCGCTGATGCCGTGGCTGAACGTGGCGCAGAACGTCGAGTTCGGCCTGCGCATGCGCCGCGTGCCGCGCGCGCGGCGGCGCCAGATCGCCAGCGAGAAGCTCGCGCTGGTCGGCCTCGACGGATTCGCGGACCGGCCGATCTTCGAGCTCTCCGGCGGGATGCAGCAACGCGTCGGCATCGCGCGCGCGCTGGCGAGCGATCCGGCGCTGCTGCTGATGGACGAACCGCTCGGGGCGCTCGACGCGCTGACGCGCGAGACGATCCAGACGCTGATCCTCGACGTCTGGGCCGCGTCGGGCAAGAGCGTCTTCTTCATCACGCACAGCGTCGAGGAAGCGCTCTTCCTGGCGACGACGCTGATCGTGATGAGCCCGTCGCCGGGTCGCATCACGCACCGCTTCGAGACGCCGTTCTCGCAGCGCTACCTGGAGACCCGCGACGCGCGGGCGATCAAGTCGGATCCCGACTTCATCCGCATGCGCGAGGAGATTCTCGCGATCGTGCAGCAGCGCGAGCACTGACGCGGGATGGCACGGAACCCAGGAAAGCCCGAGTCGCACGGGCGCGCCGAGGCCGGAACCAGCGCCGGAGCGAGCGCCGATCGCCGGCGGACGACGGGATTCCGGACGCCTGGCGCGGGCCCGACTGCCACGATCAGCGTCCTGACCGTGATCGTGCTGTTCGTGCTGTGGTTCGTCGCGACGAACTTCGGCTGGGTCAAGTCGCTGTTCCTGCCGTCGCCCCAGGCGGTGTTCCGCCAGTTCGTCGAATACCTGACCGGCGTCGCCAACGACCGGCCCCTGTGGGAACACTTCGCCTGGAGCATGTTCCGCGTGTTCAGCGCCTTTGCGCTCGCCTGCCTGACCGCGATCCCTGTGGGCATCGCGATGGGCGTGTCGCGCGTCGTCCGCGGCGTGTTCGATCCGCCGATCGAGTTCTACCGGCCGCTGCCGCCGCTCGCCTACCTGCCGTTGATCATCATCTGGTTCGGCATCGACGAGGTGCCGAAGGTGACCCTGATCTACCTCGCGTGCTTCGCGCCGCTGGCGCTCGCGGCGCGCTCGGGCATGCGCAGCGCCTCGCAGGAGCAGATCCACGCCGCGTACTCGCTCGGCGCCAGCCACTGGCAGGTGATCCGGTACGTGATCCTGCCGTCGGCGATGCCCGAGATCCTGGTCGGGATGCGCATTGCGATCGGTTTCGGCTGGACCACGCTGGTGGCCGCCGAGATGGTGGCGGCGAACGTGGGGCTCGGCCAGATGGTGCTGAACGCGTCGAACTTCCTGCGCACCGACATCGTCGTCATGGGGATCATCGTGATCGGCGTCGTCGCGTACCTGTTCGACCTGCTGATGCGCTGGGTCGAGCGGCGCCTCGTGCCCTGGAAGGGACGCGCCTGAGGCAGGTGCGCGGGGCGCGGCCGGCCTTGGCCGGCGCGTGCTCAGCGGCGGGCGCGCGGCGTCGCCTGCGCGTGCGCCAGCAGGGCGTCGGCAATTGCCGACCGATAGCGCTGCGGGTGCGACACCAGCCAGAACGAGCGGGTCAGCGCGCGCCGCAGGCCGGCCGCCTTCGGCGTCACGTCGCGCAGCGTGCCGTCGCGCAGGTCGCGGGCCACGGCCATGCGGCTCAGGCACCCGAACCAGTCGCTCGAGGCCACCAGGCGCTTGAGCGCCAGCGGGTCGCTGACTTCGACCGCGATCTCGGGCGTGCCGATCAGCGGCTGCATCGCGCGCAGGAAGGTCTCGCGCGTTCCCGAACCGCGCTCGCGAAGCACCCAGCGCCCGCCGGCGAGCTCCCGCGGCGACGGATGGCCGGCGCGCGCGAACAGGCAAACCTCGTCGTTCAGCCACGGCTGCACGGACAGGCCGGGCTCGAGGACTTCTCCTTCGATGAACGCGAGGTCGAGCGTGAGGTCCCGGATGCGACCGACGAGAGTCTCGGTGTTCTCGACCACCAGCTCGACCGACATGTTCGCGGACATCCCTGGTTGGCGGCGTGCGAAGCCCGCAAGCAGCTCGGGCATCAGGAACGGTCCGATCGTGCGCGACGCGCCGATCGCCAGATGCCGCGCCGGTGACGCGAGGTCGCCGGCGATCGACGGGAGCTCGGCGGCACGCTCGACCAGCTCGATGGCCTTGGGCAGCAGTCGTCGCGCCGCGTCGGTCTGCCGCAACCCGCGTCCGACGCGCTCGAAGAGCCGGGCGCCGAGCGCCGACTCGAGCTCCTGGAGCGCGAGGCTGACTGCGGACTGGGTTCGCGCCAAGCGCCGCGCGCCCGCCGACACGCTGCCGGCGAGCGCGACCGCACAGAACGCCTCGAGCTGCCGCAGCGTCGCGCGCGGCCGCCGGGGCGCCGGCATACCCGGGCGGGTTTCGGAAGGCATGGCACAATCATCGGATCGGCCAATGTGTCCGTCAAGATTTTCTCGGTTTTTCAGATGGATCGGCCACGCTAGAATGACGGATGCCCGCACCCCGCTCCTCGATGACGCTCACTTCGCCGGCACGCGCCCGTCGCGACTGCGCCGCACGTCGTCCGGTACCGGCGGGCTGGCGTCAGTCGACCAGTGCAGGCGCCTCGCGCGCGCGGCTCTTGCCGGCGAATTGCGCCAGCGCGACGCCGCCGAGCGTGATTGCGGCGCCGATCAGCTTGGCGGCCGTGAATCGCTCTTCCGAGACTGCCCAGGCGATCAGCCCGGCAACCGGCGGCATCAGGTACATCAACGGGGCGGTGCGCGCGACGCCGCGCACCGCGTTGACCCATCCCCAGGCGAGCCATCCGGCGAAGGCCGAGACGATCACCGCCCAAAGCAGCCCGGCCCACAGCGCAGCAGACAGCTTCGACCACTCGATGCCGAGGCCGACCGGCAGCGACAGCGCCACGATCGGCGCGCTGCCGAGCAGCGTTGCGTAGGTCATCACGACGACCCCGCCATGGCGCTCGATCAGCGGCTTCGCTGCCACCGTGTAGTACGAGAAGAAGCTCGCGGCGACCAGCAGGAACAGGTCGCCCCCGCCTGCCTGCCAGCGACCTGCGAGGAGCTTGTCCGACAGGAACACCAGCACGCCGACGCATGCGACGGCCACGCCCGCGACCTGCGCGCGATTCAGCCGCTCGACCCCCGACCAGCGCAGGATCATCAACGTGAAGATCGGCCCGCATGCGAGGATCAGCGAGCTGGAGAATGCGGTCGACCAGTGGATCCCGTGCGTCACCATGCCGACGTGCAGCACGTGGCCGAACAATCCGAGCCTGGCCATCGCCAGGAAATCGCCGCGCGAGACGCGCGGAAAGCGAGTGCCGTAGGTCCACGCCAGCAGTGCCAGCGCGCAGGCCGGCATGATCAGGTAACGCGCGAACAGGAAGCCGGCGGGCTGGATCGCGGCGAACAGCGCCTTCTGGATCGAGAAATTGGCGCCCCAGACCACGATGATCGCGAGCCCCGCCACGAGGGCCTGCAGTTCGCGCGTGCGGCTGTCGTGTGGAACCGGGCCTCGCATGATTGCTTCACATGATAACTGACCGTCGCCGCCTCGGACGCTTCCTGCCGTTCCTGGCGTGGCTGCCGCTGCTGCGCGACCGCGCGACCGTGCGCGCGGACCTGATGGCGGGACTCACCGGCGCGATCGTCGTGCTGCCGCAAGGCGTGGCGTTCGCGACGCTGGCCGGCATGCCGCCCGAGTACGGCCTGTACAGCGCGATGGTGCCGTGCGTGATCGCCGCGCTCTTCGGCGCGAGCCGCCTGATGGTCACCGGCCCGGCGAACGCGATCTCGCTGACCGTGCTCGGCCTGATCGGACCCATGGCGGCCCCCGGTTCGCCGGCGTACGTGCAGCTGGTGATCACGCTGACCTTCATGGTCGGCTTCTGGCAGCTGGCGATCGGCCTCGCCGGCCTCGGGCGCGCAGTCGACCGGGTGCCGCACAGCGTGATCGTGGGGTTCACGGCCGGCGCTGCGGTGCTGATCGTCAATTCCCAGGTGCGCAACCTGTTCGGACTCGACTGGCCGCGCGGCCTGTCGGTGTGGCAGACGCTGGTGCGGCTCGTCCAGGATGCGGCGCTGATCGACTGGCCGACCGCCGTGGTGGCGTTCGGCACCGTTGCGGCCTGCGTGCTCGCGCGCCCGTGGAACAGTCGCGTGCCCTACATGCTGGTCGGCGTGCTGGCCGGTGGCGCGCTGGCCGCCGGCCTCGCGGCGATTTCACCCGATTACGCAGTCAAGGCGGTCGACGAACTGCCCGGCGCGATCCCGCCGCTGTCGGCGCCGACGCTGTCGCTGGAGACGCTGCGGATGCTTCTGGTGCCGTCGCTGGTCATGACGCTGCTGGCACTGGCCGAGGCGATCTCGATCGCGCGCGCGATCGCGATCAAGGCGGGCGACCGGCTGGAGGGAAACCGGGAGGTGATCGGGCAGGGGCTGGCGAACCTGATCGGGTCGCTGTTCTCGTCGTATCCGGCGAGCGGTTCGTTCAACCGCTCGGGGGTCAACGTCGCGGCCGGCGCGCGCACGCCGCTGTCGGCCGTGGCGGCTGGCGCGTTCCTCGTGCTCCTTCTGGCGTTCGTCGCGCCGCTGTCGAAATACCTGCCGATGGCAGCAGTCGCCGGCATCCTGCTGATGGTCGCCGTGGGCCTGATCGACCTGCGCGAGATCCGCCACATCGCGAACCACGATCGACGCGACGCGGTGGCCATGGCGGTCACCTTCCTGCTGGTGCTGACGATCCCGCTCGAGTGGGCGATCCTCGCCGGCATCGCGGTCCACGTCGCGCTGGCGAAGTTCTCGCCGCCCGCGCACTGACGCCACGGCCGCGCGGCGCTCACGACGCGCGGCCTACGCGGGCCGGCGCTGCAGGACCGGTTCGCCGGGCAGGAACGATGCGATGGCGACCGAGCACGCTGCGATCGCGGCCATCGCCAGCAGCAGCGTCGTGAACCCGGCCGCCTTCACCACGGGCCCGAGCGCCCAGACCGCCGCCGAGCTCACGCCGAACGACACGGCCAGGCGCACTCCGCTGACGCGCGAGCGCATGCGGTCATCGACGAAGCGCACGATCAGCGCGTCGGTGAACGGGATCGCGCCGAACACCAGCAACATGAACAGGATCATCGTCGTGTAGAACAGCCAGCCGTCGCTGAATGCGGCGGCGACGAAGAGCGGCGGTTGCATCGCGAGGATGCCCATCATCAACGGCTTGATCGGCACGCGGTCGATCAGCCGGCCGACCACGAGCTGCGCGAGCGACGCCAGCGCGTAGACGCACGCCAGCAGCGCGCCGAGCAGTGCCGGCTCGTCCGGCAGTGCCGGCAGGCGGGACTTCAGCAACTCGGCATTGCCGTTGGTCGTGAAGTTGAACAGCAGGCTGCCGGTGATCGCGGTCAGCGTCATCACCGCAAAGAGCCGGTTGCGCCCGGCGGCCGTCAGCGCGCCCGGTGCGGCCGCGCTGCGCGCCGGCGCTTCGGGCTCGCGTGGCGCTACGCGCAGGAAGATGACGCCGCAGGCGATCGCGACCAGCCCGGGCACGGCGAACGCCGCGCGCCATCCGGCGAACTGCACCAGGAGCCCGGTCGACACCGCGGCGACCGCGATGCCGAGATTGCCGGCCAGTCCGTTGACGCCGATGGTGAGGCCCGGGCGTCTTGCGTGGCGAACCAGCATCGGGATGCCGACCGGGTGGTAGATCGACGCGAACGCGCCCAGCACGGTGAGCGCCACGGCCAGCTGCATCGGCGAGCGCGTGGCGGCGACCAGCAGGGCCGACACGCCGATCCCGAAGAAGAACACCACCATCATCGCGCGCCGACCCCACAGGTCGCCGAGCCGGCCCGAAGGCAGCGAGCCGAGGCCGAACATCACGAACGCGCCGGTCGTGTACGGCATCAGGTCTTCCCATCGCCCGACGCCGAACTCGGTCGCGATTGCGCCGATCGCGGTGGCGAACACGAGCAGCATCAGGTGGTCGATCGCGTGGGCGACGTTGAGCAGCAGTGCGGTCATCGGCGGTCCGGCTGATTTGCTAAAATAACATTTCTCCCCATTCGATCCGAGCGTGCCGGGCGGGCTCCGACCACGGAGCGTCGCCAGCGCGCGCCATGCCATTCAGGAGATTCACGCATGCAGGAAAACCTTCGTTCGACCGTCGTTTCCGCGGCAACGAACTCGCCGAGGCCCGCCCTGAAGGTGGTTGGCGGCACGGCGGCGGCCACCGCGGGCGTTCCGGCACAGGATCCGGATTCGACGCGCGTCTATTTCGACGGCGATTCGACCTGCGTTGCCGAGCAGTATCACGCAGTCATCCGGCAGCAGGCCGAGCGTTTCATCGCCGGACCGGGCGGCACGCTGATCGTTTCGGGCCACGCCAACCCGGTCGACGAGCCGGAAGCGGCGGTCCAGCTGAGCATGCACCGCACGCAGGCGGTCGCGGCGCTGCTCGAGCAGTTCGGCGTGCAGAGCCACCGCATCGTGCGTGTCAGCCACGGCGCGAACGCGCCGGTGGTCGACCTGTCCGACGAGTCGTCGCGCTGGATCAACCGCTGCGTGGAGATCCGGCACGGCGGCCTCGCGCCGCGCCAGCCGGTGTGGTCGCAGCGACTGCGCAAGCCGGCCAAGCGCTGAGGGCCGCGTCGATGCGCCGGCCCCGGCCGCACCGGCGTCGCCATCGAAGATGTCGAAGCTCCTCGAGCACCTGAACGAGCAGCAGCTCGCGGCCGTCACGCTGCCGGCGCAGCACGCGCTGATCCTCGCCGGCGCCGGCAGCGGCAAGACCCGCGTGCTGACCACGCGGATCGCGTGGCTGATCTCGACCGGCCAGGTGAGCCCGCACGGCGTGCTGGC
>DAORSF010000085.1:0-7058 GCA_035443405.1 Burkholderiaceae bacterium
GTCGCCGCGGACTTCCCCGACCTGCAGATCGTCATGGCGCACCCGGGCGTGCCGTGGCAGGACGAGCAGCTGTCGGTCGCGCTGCACAAGCCGAACGTGTGGATCGACCTCTCCGGCTGGTCACCGAAATACTTCGAGCCGAAGCTGGTGCAGTACGTCAACACGCTGCTGAAGGATCGCGTGCTGTTCGGCAGCGACAACCCGGTGATCCTGCCCGACCGATGGATTGCCGACTTCGAGAAAGCCGGGATCAAGCCCGAGGTGCGGCCACTGGTCATGAAGGAGAACGCCGTGCGTCTGCTGAAACTCCGGACGCCCACTGCACCGGCTTGACCGCCGTCACCGCCTTCACCGCCTCGTCCCCGTACCGGCACGCCAGGCGCTTGATCGCGAAACGCCCCCGGCTCGTCGCGTTCAACCTTTCGCATACTGCACGGCGGCCCGCCCGACCCGCTCGCGCGCGATGATGAGCTTCATGATCTGCGCGGTGCCGTCGCCGATCTCGAGCCCCATCACGTCGCGCAGCCGCTGCTGGTGCGGCGTGTCCATCGTGTAGCCGTAGTGGCCGAAGGTGAGCAGGCACTGGTGGATCGCGTCGAACGCGGTCTTCGGGCCGAGCCACTTGCACATCGCCGCTTCGGCGGTGTGCGGCTTGCCGGCGTCGCGCAGCCCGAGCGTCAGGTAGCACAGCGAGCGCGTCGCGGCGAGCATCGTGTCGGCCTCGGCCAGCGGGAAGCTCACGCCCTGGTAATTGGCCAGGGGCGCGCCGAAGGCCTCGCGCTCGGTGGTGTAGGCCCAGGCCTCGTCGACCGACGCCTGCGCGGCGGCCACGCACTGCAGCCCGATCAGCGCGCGGCTGAAGTCGAAGCCCTGCATCACCTGCGAGAAGCCCCTGTTCTCGTCGCCCAGGCGCATGTCGGCGGCGACTTCGACGCCGTCGAAGAACATCGACCCGCGGCCGACCGCCTTGTGGCCGACGTCGTTGAAGTTCGTGCGCGTCAGGCCCTTCGAGTCGGCCTCGACGAAGAACGCCGACACGCCGCGCGCGCCCGCGTCGGCGGCACCGGTGCGCGCGAAGACGACGAATGCGTCGCTCTGCGTCGCGCAGCTGGCCGACGTCTTCTCGCCGGTCAGCACGTAGCGGTCGCCGCGCCGCTCGGCGCGCAGCGCCAGGTTGGCGGCGTCGGAGCCGCCGCGCGGCTCGGTGAGGCCGAGCCCGATCATCGCATCGCCGGCAACGATGCGCGGGATCCACTTCGCGGCCAGCGCCGGCGAGCCGTGGCGCTCGACGATGCTGCCCATCAGCGAAGCGAGCAGCTGCACGTAGGCGACGTTGAAGTCGCCGTAGGCCAGCTGTTCGATGATGATGCCGGCGGTGGCGCTGCCGAGCCCCATGCCGCCGTAGCGCTCCGACAGGTCGACGCCGATCAGGCCGAGCGAACCCATCTCGCGCATCAGCCCGCGGTCGATCGCCTCGCTGGCCTCGCGCTTCTGGTAGTCGGGCGCCAGCCTCTCGCGCGCGAAACGCGCCGCGGCTTCCTGCATCGCCTGCTGGTCGGGAGTGATCAGGTAGGAAGGCATCGTCGTCACCCCGCCATCGTGAGGCCGCCCGAGACGCTGATCACCTGCCCGGTGATGTAGTCCGAGTCGCTGCTGGCCAGGAACGCGACCAGCCCGGGATAGTCTTCCGGCGTGCCGAGCCGGCGCATCGGGATCGCGCTCCTGAGCGCATCGACCAGCTTGCGACCGGCCTCGCCCTCGCCGGCGAAGTCGGCCAGCAGCGGGGTGTCGGTCGGGCCCGGGCACAGCGCGTTGAGCTGGATGTTCGAGCGCGCCATCTCGCGCGCCATCGTCTTGGTGAACGCGATGACGCCGCCCTTGCACGCGGCGTAGACGGCCTCGCCCGACGAACCGACTCGGCCGGCGTCGGACGCGACATTGATCACCTTGCCGCGCTGGCGCTCGACCATCCCCGGCAGGATCGCGTGGTGCATGTGCAGCGGGCCGTACAGGTTGATCGCGACGATCTTCTGCCACAGCGCGAAGTCGGTCTTCAGGAACGGCATCGCGCGGTCCCAGCCGGCGTTGTTGACCAGCACGTCGACCGGCCCGGCAGCGGCCGACAACTGGCCGAGCGCGTCGGCGATGTCGCCGGCCTGGCTGACGTCGACGCGGTACGACCAGGCGCGCCCGCCAGCGGCGGCGATCGCGTCGCGGGTGTCGGCGCCGCCCGCGGCGTTCAGGTCGAAGATGCCGACCCGGCAGCCCTCCTCGGCGAGCCGCAGCGCGATCGCGCGGCCGATCCCGCTGCCGGCCCCGGTGACGATCGCGACCTTGTCCGTGAGTCCGCGCATCGTGGGTCTCCTTTAGACGGTTGTGCTGCGCCGCAACGCTGGGCTAGCATGAATTCTAACCACTGTTAGATTCGATGACGACCCCCCAGCCATCGCGCGCCGAAGGCACGCGCAGCGAGATCCTGCGTGCCGCCGCGCGGCTGTTCCGCGACCGCGGCTACCAGGCGACGACGCTGCGCGACATCGCCGCCATCGTGAACATGAAGGCGGGAAGCATCTATTAGCACTTCGACTCGAAGGACGAGATCCTCGCCGAGGTGCTCGACCTCGGCATCGAGCGCATCCACCACGGCGTGCGCGACGCGCTGGCGGCGCTGCCGGCGAAGACCCCGGCCGTCGAGGCGATCGAGCTCGCGATCCGCATGCACCTCGAAGTGCTGCTGGAGTACGGCGATTTCACGTCGGCGAACATCCGCGTCTACGGGCAGATTCCCGAGTCTGCGCGCCGCCGCAACGACCCGGTGCGCCAGGCCTATGCCGACTTCTGGACCGCACTGCTGACGCGCGCGCGGCGCGAAGGCGCGGTGCGCCGCGACATCGGCGTGAAGATGCTGCGATTGCTGCTGGTGGGTTCGCTGAACTGGACCGTCGAGTGGTACCGGCCCGGCCGCGGGCCGATCGAGGGCATCGCCGGGGACGTCGCGAAGCTGTACTTCGAAGGCGTGCTGACCCCGGAGGCGCGCGCGGCCTGGCTACGACGGCGCGCGCGCCCGTCGACCGCGGCTGTGCGATCCGTGCCCGCGCCGCGCGCCGCGTCGCGGCCGGCGCCGCTGCGCGCTTCGTCGGCAGGGAAGCCGTCGTGACCGCCGCCGCCGCGCCGCTGCTGCAGGCCGATGGCGTCAGCCTGTCCTTCAAGGGCGTGCGCGCGCTGCACGAGGTCAGCTTCCACGTGAATCCGGGCGAACTGTTCTCGATCATCGGACCCAACGGCGCCGGCAAGACCTCGATGCTCAACTGCATCTCGGGCCGCTACCAGCCGACCTCGGGCACGCTGAGCTTCGACGGACGGCGCATCTCGGGCCGCGGTCCGGCGCTGCGCGCGGGCCTGGGCATCGCGCGCACCTTCCAGAACCTCGCGCTGTTCGCGCACATGTCGGTGATCGACAACATCAAGGTCGGCCGCCACCACCTGGTGCGCAACAACTTCCTGACCGGCGGGCTGTACTGGCTCGGCGGCGCGCGACGCGAGGAAGAGGAGCACCACGCCGCCGTCGAGGACGTCATCGACTTCCTCGAGATCCAGCACATCCGGCACCGGGCGGCCGGAACGCTGCCGTACGGGCTGCGCAAGCGCGTCGAGCTCGCGCGTGCCGTCGCTGCCCGGCCGCGCCTGCTGCTGCTCGACGAACCGATGGCAGGCATGAACCTCGAGGAAAAGGAGGACATGGCGCGCTACATCAACGACCTGTCGCGCGAGTGGAACATGACCATCGTCATGATCGAGCACGACATGGGCGTGGTGATGGACATGTCCGACCGGTTGATGGTGCTCAATTTCGGCCAGAAGATCGCCGAGGGGCTGCCCGCCGAAGTGTCGGCGCACCCGGTCGTGCGCGAGGCCTACCTCGGCACCGAGGCCGGCCGGTGAAGCAGACGCTGCCAGGACTGCTCGCGCACAACGCCGCGCAGTGGCCCGGCGAGGTCGCCGCGCGCGAAAAGGACCTCGGAATCTGGCGCACCTTCACGTGGGCGCAGTGCCTCGAGGCCACCCGCCGCATCGCGCTGGGACTGCGTGAACTCGGCGTCGGCGACGGCGACGTCGTCGCGCTGCTCGGACAGAACCGCCCGCAGTGGGCGTTCGGCCAGGTCGCGGCACACGCCTGCCGCGCCGCCAGCCTGGGCGTCTACCGCGACTCGCTCAGCGAGGAGGTCGGCTACCTGATCGACTTCTGCGCCGCGAGGGTGGTGATCGCCGAGGACGAGGAGCAGGTCGACAAGCTGCTCGAGCTCGGCGATCGGATCGCCTGCGTGCGCCACGTCGTCTACTGCGACTCGCGCGGCATGTGGAAGCACACCGGCACCGGCGACGCGCGGCTGCTGTCGCTCGAACAGCTCTGCGAGCTGGGCGACGCACGCGCCGCGCGCGAGCCGCAGGGCTGGCAGCAGATGCTCGACGCGCTCGACCCCGACGCGGTCGCGATCCTGTGCACCACCTCGGGCACGACCTCGCAGCCCAAGCCGGCGATGCTGGCCGCCGGGCGCTTCCTCGGCCACGCCGCCGAGATGCTGAAGGTCGACCCGAAGACGCCGGACGACGAATACGTGTCGGTGCTGCCGCTGCCGTGGATCGGCGAGCAGGTCGCGCTCGGGCAGTGGCTGATCGCGCGCTTTCGCTTCAACTTCTGCGAGGAGGCCGAGACCTCGGCGGCCGACATGCGCGAGATCGCGCCGTCGGCGCTGCTGTGGCCGCCGCGCGCGTGGGAGGCGATGGCTGCCGACGTGACCGCGCGGATGATGGACGCAACGCGCTTGAAGCGCGCTCTGTTCGCGCTAGGCATGAAGCTCGGCGACCGGGCGGTCGACACGGGCCGGCGCTCGTGGATCGCCGACCTGCTGGTCGGGCGCGCGCTGCGCGACCGGCTGGGCTTCTCGCGGCTGCGCTACGCGACCACCGGCGGCGCGCCGCTCGGGCCCGACGTGTTCCGCTTCTTCCGCGCGATCGGCGTGCCGCTGCGGCAGGTGTACGGGCAGACGGAACTGTGCGGCGTCTACGTGCTGCATCGCCACGACCGGGTCGACCTGGACACCGTCGGCAAGCCGCTCGACTACGTCGAGCTGCGCATCGACCACCCCGACCGCAATGGGCTCGGCGAGATCGTCGTGCGCCACCCCGGCATGTTCGTCGGCTTCTACGGCAACGACGAGGCCACCCGCGCCGACGTGCGCGACGGCTGGATGCACACCGGCGACGCCGGCATGATGCGCGACGACGGCGAGCTGATCGTCGTCGACCGCGTCCGCGACCTCGCGCGGCTGGCCAACGGCGACGGCTTCTCGCCGCAGTTCATCGAGAACAAGCTCAAGTTCTCGCCGCACATCGGCGAGTGCGTGGTGCTCGGACACGAGCGCGAGTTCATCACCGCGCTGGTGTGCATCCGCTACTCGATCGTCTCGAAGTGGGCCGAGAAGAACCGGCTGGCCTTCACGACCTACTCCGACCTGTCGGCGCGCGACGAGGTCGGCGAGCTGCTTCGCCGCGAGGTCGGCGCGATCAACGCGACGCTGCCGCCGGCACAGCGCGTCAAGCGCTTCTTCCTGCTGTACAAGGAACTCGACCCCGACGACGGCGAGCTCACGCGCACCCGAAAGGTCCGGCGCAACACGATCAACGAGCGCTACGCGTTCCTGATCGACGCACTGTACGAGGGGCGCCAGGTCGTCGACGTCGACACCACGATCACGCTGCAGGACGGCCGCAAGAGCCGCATCCGCACGCGCCTGAAGCTGCACGAGCCGGCCACCGCCGGCGGCCACGGAGGCAAGGCATGAAGACCGACCTGCTGCTGCAGTTCACGATCAACGGGCTGATCATCGGCACGCTGTACGGCATGGTGGCGATGTGCTTCGTGCTGATCTACAAGGCGTCGCGCGCGGTGAACTTCGCGCAAGGGGAGTTCCTGCTGGTCGGTGCGTGGATCTGCTGGTGGACGCTCGCCGACCTCGGCCTTCCGTTCTGGCTCGGCTTCCTGATCACGATGGTGGCGCTGACGCTGATGGGGATCATCATCCAGTACGCGGTCATCCGGCCGCTGATCGGCGAGCCGATCATCTCGGTGATCATGGTCACGATCGGCATGTCGGTGGTGCTGCGCGGGCTGACCTTGTGGATCTTCGGCGCCGAGCCCAAGAGCTTCCCGCCGCTGGTGGCCAGCAGCACGACGCGCATCGCCGGGCTGAACATCGAGACGATCTACCTGTGGAGCACGGTGGTCGCGGTGCTGGGCATGGCGGCGTTCGCGCTGTTCTTCAAGTACTCGCGTCTCGGGCTCGCGATGCGCGCGACGGCCTTCAACCAGCAGGTCGCGCAGTCGCTCGGCGTGTCGATCAAGCGCATCTTCCTCGTGTCTTGGGCAATCTCGGCGCTGGTGTCGGGAGTGGCCGGCGTCGTGATCGGCATCGTCAGCGGCGTGTCGCCGGGGCTGACCATCATCGGCATCAAGGTGTTCCCGGCGGTGATCCTCGGGGGGCTCGATTCGATCATCGGCGCGGTGATCGGCGGCATCGTGATCGGCCTGCTGGAGAACCTCGCGCAGTTCGTCGACGGGGAGTACCTGCACTGGGGCAACCTGTACGTGATCGTGCCGTTCTACATCCTGGTGATCGTGCTGATGTTCAAGCCGTACGGGTTGTTCGGCACGCGCGACATCGAGCGGATCTGACATGCGAGCCGTCTTCGTTCCAGGCTCGGTGCACTCGCGGCAGGCGGCAGCGCGCCGCACCGCTTGGGGGCGAGGGGCCGCGGGCCGTGCGCTCGGGGGCCGCGTGGCCGCGGGCCGCCGGGCCGCCGCGCGGGGTTGGGGACGGCCGGGCGAGGCGATGGCCGCGGCGGTCGGTGCTTCGCACCGACTGCCCTCCGCTGCTCGCCTCGGGGTCGCGCGGCGAAACTCGCTGCGCTCGCTTCGCGAGCTCCGCTCGGACAATCGCCGCGAGTCAGAAGTACGAAGCGCGCTGCGCGCGCCGACCCCGAAGCTGCGCTGCTCGGCG
>DAORSF010000086.1:0-7021 GCA_035443405.1 Burkholderiaceae bacterium
TCGGCGTCAACATCGACCACGTCGCCACGGTGCGCCAGGCGCGACGCACCTACGAACCCGACCCGGTCTGGGCGGCGGTCGAGGCGCACCTGGGCGGCGCCGACGGCATCACGGTGCACCTGCGCGAGGACCGGCGGCACATCCAGGACGAGGACGTCCGGCGGCTGCGCGAACTCACGCACATCAAGCTCAATCTTGAAATGGCCGCCACCGACGAGATGGTCGGCATCGCGCTGCGGTTGCGGCCCGAGATGGCGATGCTGGTGCCCGAAGGGCGTCACGAAATCACCACCGAGGGCGGACTCGACATCGCCGCCCAGCCCGCGCGGCTTGCGAAGGTGGTGGCCACGCTGGCCGATGCCGGCATCGTCACCAGCGTCTTCATCGACGCCGAGCCGCGCCAGATCGAGGCGGCGGCGCGCATCGGCGCGCGCGTCTGCGAGTTGCACACCGGGCCGTACGCGCACGCCTTCCACTCGCAGGGCCGCGACGCCGACAGCGCGCCGGTGCTCGCCGAACTGGCCCGGCTGCGCGAGGCCGGCGCCGCGATTCGCGCGCTCGGCATGCGTTTCAACGCGGGCCACGCGCTGAATTACTTCAACGTACAGCCCGTGGCAGCGATGCCGGGGGTGCGCGAACTCCACATCGGCCACGCGATCGTCTCGCGCGCGTTGTTCGCGGGCATGCGCGAGGCGGTTCGCGAGATGAAGCGGCTGATCCGCGAAGGCGCCGCTGGCGTCGCCACGTGATCTACGGCATCGGCACCGACATCGTGCTGGTCGAGCGGGTCCAGCAGCTGGTGGACCGCTACGGCGAGCGCTTCGCTCGCCGCGTGCTGGGCCCCGACGAGCTCGGGGAGTACCGGCGCCGGCTCGGCAAGACGGGACACGGCAACGGTTACGCGACACGCTACCTCGCCAAGCGCTTCGCGGCGAAGGAGGCGTTCAGCAAGGCGCTCGGACTGGGGCTGCGCGGGCCGATGACGCTGCTGTCGCTGCAGATCCTCAACGACCGGCGGGGTCGCCCGGTGGCGAGCGCGCGCAACGAGCTGGAGCCGTACCTGCGCGAGCGCGGCCTGGTCGCGCACGTTTCGCTGTCGGACGAGCTCGACAGCGCGCTGGCGTTCGTGATTCTCGAGCAGAAGGAGCACTGATGGAGCAGGCCGTGCAGGTACCGACGCAGGCGACGCCAGAGGCGCGCACGAAGCTGCCGCGCGGGCCGGTGGTCGTCGACGTCCAGGGGCTCGCGCTCGACGCCGCCGAGCGCGCGCGGCTGAAGCATCCGCTGGTCGGCGGGGTCATCCTGTTCGCGCGCAACTTCGAGTCGCGCAAGCAGGTCGCCCGGCTGTGCGACGAGATCCACGCGCTGCGCCGCCCGAAACTGCTGGTCTGCGTCGACCACGAAGGCGGACGCGTGCAGCGATTCCACAAGGGGTTCACCCGACTGCCGCCGATGCGCGAGCTCGGACGCCTGTGGGACGTAGACGTGCTCGGCGCCTGCCGCAGGGCGACCGAGGTCGGGCAGGCGATCGGGCGCGAACTGCGCGAGGTCGGCGTCGACCTCAGTTTCACGCCGGTGCTCGACCTCGACTGGGGGCGGTCGGGCGTGATCGGCGACCGCGCCTTCCATGCGGACCCGCGCGTCGTGGCGATGCTGGCACGCTGCCTGACGCACGGCCTTCTGCTGTCGGGCATGGCAAACTGCGGCAAGCATTTTCCGGGCCACGGCTGGGCGCAGGCGGACTCGCACGTGGCGCTGCCGCGCGACGAGCGCGACCTGGCGACGCTGCTCGCGCACGACGCGGCCCCGTACGGCTGGCTCGGCGGCACGCTGCTGTCGGTGATGCCGGCGCACGTCGTCTATCCGCAGGTCGACGCCGCGCCGGCGGGGTTCTCGCGCCGCTGGCTGCGCGACGTGCTGCGCCGCAAGCTCGGCTTCAAGGGCCTGATCTTCAGCGACGACCTGACGATGGAGGGCGCATCGGTCGCCGGCGACATCGTCGCGCGCGCGCGCGCGGCGCTCGGTGCCGGTTGCGACATGGTGCTGGTCTGCAACCGGCCGGACCTCGCCGACGAGCTCCTGGCCGGCCTCGACTGGTCGCCGTCGGCGCAGTTCGCGAAGCGCGTCAAGGCGCTGTTTCGCGACTGAATGGAGCCCTTCGACCTGCGCGACTTCCTCGCGCGCCTGCCGCACCGGCCGGGCATCTACCGCATGATCGGCGCCGACGACGCGCTGCTCTACGTCGGCAAGGCGCGAGACCTGAAGAAACGCGTGTCGTCGTACTTCACGCGCAACCAGCAGAGCCCGCGCATCGCGCACATGCTCGAACGCGTCGTGCGCGTCGAGACCACGGCCACGCGGTCCGAAGCCGAAGCGCTGCTGCTCGAGAACAACCTGATCAAGACGGCGGCGCCGCGCTACAACATCCTGTTTCGCGACGACAAGTCCTACCCGTACCTGAAGCTGACCGGGCACGCGTTCCCGCGTATCGTCTACTACCGCGGCGCGGTCGACAAGCGCAGCCGGTACTTCGGACCGTACCCGAACGCCTGGTCGGTGCGCGACGCGATCCAGGCGCTCCAGAAAGTGTTCCGCTTGCGCACCTGCGAGGACACGGTCTTCGCGAACCGCTCGCGTCCGTGCCTGCTGCACCAGATCGGCCGCTGCAGCGCGCCGTGCGTCGGATTGATCGACGAGCGCGGGTATGCCGAGGACGTCGAGGCGGCGGCGCGCTTCCTGCAGGGCGGGCAGCGCGAGGTGCTGGCCGACGTCGAGGCGAAGATGCGCGCCGCGGCGGCCGAGCTGCGCTTCGAGGAGGCCGCGCACCTGCGCGATCGCCTCAGTGCGCTGGCACGGCTGCAGTCGAAGCAGTCGATGGAGGCGGGCCTGGAGACGGATGCCGACATCGTGGCGGCGGTCGTGCGCGGCGGGCGCGCCTGCGTGAACCTGGCGATGGTGCGCGGCGGCCGGCACCTCGGCGACAAGGCGTCCTTTCCGGTGCACGCGGCCGACGCCGGGGACGCCGGCACGCCGGCCGAGATTCTCGAGGCCTTCGTCGCCCAGCACTACGACGGCCTGCCGGTGCCACCGGTGCTGATCGTCGACGGCGTCACGCCGGACCCGGCGCTTCTCGAGTGGCTGCAACAGCAAGCGGGCCACCCGGTGCAATGGATCCGCCAGCCGCACGGCATCCGGCGCGAGTGGCTCGAGCTGACGCGGCAGAACGCGCAACTGGCGATCGCCCGACTGCTGTCGGAGGAAGGCTCGCACAAGGAACGGACCCGCGCGCTGTCGCAGGTCCTCGGACTCGACGACGGCAGCGACCTCGACGCCCTGCGCATCGAGTGCTTCGACATCAGCCACACGATGGGCGAGGCGACGCAGGCTTCGTGCGTCGTCTACCAGCACCACGCGATGCAGCGCGGCGAGTATCGCCGCTTCAACATCGATGGCATCGTCGGCGGCGACGACCCCGCGGCGATGCGGCAGGTGCTCACGCGCCGCTATTCGGACGCGCCGGTCCCCGACGTCGTCCTGATCGACGGCGGCGCCGCGCAGGTAGGCGCGGCTCGGCAGGTCTTCGAGGAACTCGGCGCCGACATCGGCGCGCTGGTCGGTGTCGCGAAGGGCGAGGGCAGGAAGGTCGGCCTCGAGACGCTGGTGTTCGCCGACGGCCGCGCGGCCATCACGCCGGGGCGCGACTCGGCGGCGCTGATGCTGGTCGCCCAGATTCGCGACGAGGCCCACCGCTTCGCGATCACCGGCATGCGCTCGCGCCGGGCGAAGGCGCGAAAGGGGTCGCGGCTCGACGAGATCGACGGGATCGGACCGAAGCGGCGCCAGCGCCTGCTGGCGCGTTTCGGCGGCCTGCGTGGCATCATGGCGGCGAGCGTCGAGGATCTGGCCTCGGTCGAGGGCGTTTCCCGGTCGCTCGCGGAAGAGATCTATCGCCGACTGCACTGATGCCGGAGCGCAAGCGCCCTCCGGCAGACCGGACATGCCCTCGAATCTCCCGACCTTGCTGACCTGGGCACGCGTGATCGCGATACCGCTGCTGGTGGGGGTGTTCTTCCTGCCGGTACCGACGTTCACGCAGAACCTGCTCGCCACCGTGCTGTTCGTCGGCGCGGCAATCACCGACTGGCTCGACGGCTGGCTCGCGCGCCGCTGGGGCCAGACTTCGGCCTTCGGCGCCTTCCTCGATCCCGTGGCCGACAAACTGATCGTCTGCGTGGCGCTGGTCATGCTCGTCGACCTCGGGCGCGTCGACGCGATCGTCGCGGCAGTCATCGTCGGGCGCGAACTCACGATCTCGGCCTTGCGCGAGTGGATGGCGCTGGTGGGGGCGCGCGCCAGCGTCGCGGTCCACTCGATCGGCAAGTTCAAGACCGTCGCGCAGCTGGTCGCGATTCCGCTGCTGCTGTACGACGCGCGGCTCGGCGGACTGTTCCACACGCGCCCGCTCGGCACCTGGCTGATCTGGGCCGCGGCCGTGCTGACCGTCTGGTCGATGCTGTACTACCTGCGGCGGGCCTGGCCGGTGCTTCGCGACGGCGGCGGGCAGCAGGGGCGCCCGCCGTAGCGGCGCGTGGTTTGACAGGGTGTGTCGCCAAGCTATAATTGCGGGCTTCCAATGCGCGGGAGTAGCTCAGTTGGTAGAGCGCAACCTTGCCAAGGTTGAGGTCGCGAGTTCGAGACTCGTCTCCCGCTCCAGTTCCTGAAGGGAAGCCCGGCCGCTTCCCTTTTTCTTTCCAGCCGCGGCGCCGACAGCGCCCGGCATGTACACCCGGCGGGGTGGCAGAGTGGTCATGCAGCGGCCTGCAAAGCCGTGTACGCCGGTTCGATTCCGACCTCCGCCTCCAACCTCTCCTGCAGTCGCGCGCCGTCGCGCGCCCGGACCCGGGAAGCGCGTGCTACGCTCGCGCGTAGTCCGGGTGCGCGCCGGCTTCGTTCGGCGCTTGCCCGCAAGCCAGTGGAGTCAACGATGCACAAGCGCACCATCTTGCGCCGGCTCGCGGCCATCGCGCTCGCCGCGGGCATTTCGGCGGCCTCGCCGACAGCGACCCTCGCGCAGCCGGATTCGGTCCGCATCGGCCTGATCCTGCCGATGACCGGCCCGTTCGCGTCCACCGGTCGCCAGGTCGAGGCAGCCGCGAAGCTCTACGTGGCGCAGCACGGCAATTCTGTGGCGGGGCGCAGGATCGAGCTCGTCGTCAGGGACGACGGCGGCACCGCCGACGTCACGCGACGCATCGCGCAGGAGCTGGTCGTCAACGACAAGGTCGCGGTGCTGGCCGGCTTCGGCCTCACGCCGCTGGCGCTGGCGACCGCGCCGATCGCAACCCAGTCGAAGACGCCGATGGTGGTGATGGCGGCAGCCACGTCGAGCATCGTCGACGCGTCGCCGTTCATCGTCCGGACCAGCTTCACGCTGCCGCAGGCGACGATCGGCATCGCCGACTGGGCGCCGAAGAACGGCATCCGGAAGGCGGTCACGCTGGTGAGCGACTACGGCCCCGGCATCGACGCGGAGAAGGTGTTCGTCTCGCGCTTCGCGCGCGGCGGCGGCCAGGTTTCCGATTCGCTCAGGGTGCCGCTTCGCAATCCGGACTTCGCGCCCTTCCTGCAGAAGGTGCGCGACGAAAAGCCCGATGCAGTGTTCGTGTTCCTGCCGTCGGGCGTCGGTGCGCAGTTGATGAAGCAGTTCACCGAGCGCGGTCTCGACAAGGCGGGCATCCGCCTGATCGGGACGGGCGACGTGACCGACGACGACATCCTCGACGGCATGGGCGACGCGGCGCTCGGCGTGGTGACCTCGCACCACTATTCGGCTGCTCACGATTCGGCGGCCAACAAGGCCTTCGTCGACGCATTCCGCAAGGCCAACGGCGGCATGCGCCCGAACTTCATGGCGATCGGCGGTTACGACGGGATGCGGGTCATCTACAAGGCGCTCGAGGCCACGAAAGGCGCCGGCGGCGAGCCGCTGGTGGCGGCGATGAAGGGACAGTCGTTCGAGAGCCCGCGCGGCCCGGTCACGATCGATCCGCAGACCCGCGACATCGTGCAGGACATCTACATCCGCAAGGTCCAGCGCGTGGGCGGACAACTCTACAACGTCGAGTTCGACGTCCTCAAGGCGGTGAAGGATCCGGGACGCGGGCAGTGATGCCGCCGGCGACGCAGTCATCGGTGCGCACGCCGGGGAGGGGAGCCAGCCCGCCTGAGCTGCAGAAGTGCTGACGCTGCTGTTCGACGGCATTGCGTACGGGATGCTGCTGTTCGTGCTGGCGGTGGGCCTGGCGGTGACGATGGGGCTGATGAACTTCATCAACCTCGCTCACGGCGCCTTCGCGATGGCCGGCGGCTACCTGGTGGTGCTGCTGATGCAGCGCTGGGACTGGCCCTTCCTCGCGTGCCTGCCGCTCGCGTTCGTCGCGACCGCCGCGCTCGGCGCGCTGCTCGAACGCACGCTGTACCGACCGATGTACGCCAAGCCGCACCTCGACCAGGTGCTGTTCTCGATCGGCCTGACCTTCATGGCAGTGGCAGCGGTCGACTGGTTCATGGGCTCGTCGACGCAGATCGTGCAGTTGCCGCCATCGTTGCGCGGGCGCAGCGAGTTCCTCGGCGGCGCGCTCGGCGTCGGCCACTACCGGCTGTTCATCGTCGCGGTGTGCGTGCTGCTGACGATTGCGCTGCAGGCGATCCTGGCGCGCACCCGATTCGGCTCGCGCCTGCGCGCCGCGGTCGACGACCCGCGCGTCGCCGGTGGCCTCGGGATCCCGGTGAACCGCGTGTTCATGGCGACCTTCGCCGCCGGCTCGGGCCTGGCGGGCCTGGGCGGGGCGCTCGGCGCCGAGGTGCTGGGCATGGACCCGACCTTTCCGCTGAAGTTCATGGTCTATTTCCTGATCGTGGTGGCGGTCGGCGGCACGACCTCGATCACCGGCCCGCTGCTGGCCGCGCTGCTGCTCGGGATCGCCGACGTGTTCGGCAAGTACTACGTGCCCAAGCTGGG
>DAORSF010000087.1:0-6994 GCA_035443405.1 Burkholderiaceae bacterium
GGCTGACGACGGCGAAGATCAGGAAGAGGAAGAAGAGCACCTGCGCGATGCTGGAGGCGCCGGCGGCGATGCCGCCGAAGCCGAACAGCGCAGCGATCAGCGCGATGACGAAGAAGACGATGGCGTAGTGAAGCATGGCAGTACTCCTCGGGGTCGGGGTTTCCGGCTCAGCTTCGACGTTCGTACTCGAAGCCGGACTCGAAGTCGCGCACCTGGCGCTCGGCTTCGTCCTTGGTGATGCCGTAGGTTTCCTGGATGCGACCGAGCAGCTGGTCGCGCCTTCCCGCGATGACGTCGAGTTGGTCGTCGGTGAGTTCGCCCCACTGCTCCTTGACCTTGCCTTTGAATTGCTTCCAGTTGCCTTCGATGGTGTTCCAGTTCATGACGGACTCCGGTTGGGTTTGGGAAAGGGCGTGTCGCGCAGGGGCTCCGCTTGGGGCGACCCGGCGGATCGCGTGCTGGACCGTGCAAGGCGGGTGCCCGGTCCGGTGCAGGCGAGTCGACGGCAAGGCGCGGTGCGCGCGTCGGCCGCCTTGCCGGTCGGCCCGGCGCGCCGGCAACGCTTACTGCCGCCCGGATGGTGCGCGCCGGGCACGTGGCTTGCGGTAGCGCGATGCGGAACACCCCACGCCGCGCACCAGGAGCAACCGATGGCCACCCGCAATCGCCCCCCCGATCGCAGCCCCAATTCCCCCTCTAGTTCCACCCAGAAATCCGCGGGCAGACACCAGACCGCCGTCGACAGTGCCTACCTGAACTCGGACAGCGCACCCGCGATGCCGCCTCGCGACGACGCAAAGCATCCGGCGCTCGTGCGGGCTCGCGCGGTCGGCGAGACCGTCGACGCGATGCCGCACAACGCTTCGAAGCGCGCGGAGTACGGCAGGTCGGCGGCCACGCCGCCGGCGGGCGAGACCGTCGAGCCTGCGGTGCCGAGTGCGAGCGCCAGCAGCCTGTCCGAGAAGAACTCGTCGGCCAAGACAGGCGGAGCGGCCAAGCCCGGCGTCAACGCCGCCGGCGGCGAGCTGCCTCGCGTGCGCGCCGACAGCGGCGGGCAGGCGATGACGACGAACCAGGGAGTTCCGCTCGCGGACAACCAGAGTTCGCTGAAGGCCGGCCTGCGGGGGCCGGCGTTGCTCAAGGACTTCATCCTGCGCGAGAAGATCACGCACTTCGATCACGAGCGCATCCCCGAGCGAATCGTTCATGCGCGGGGTTCGGCCGCGCACGGGTTCTTCGAATGCTACGAATCGCTTGCGGAGCTGACCCGCGCGTCGCTGTTCGCAAAGGCCGGCAAGAAGACGCCCGTCTTCGTGCGGTTCTCGACGGTGGCCGGCGAGCGCGGCTCGAAGGACACTGCGCGCGACATCCGCGGGTTCGCGGTGAAGTTCTACACCGACGAAGGCAACTGGGACCTGGTCGGCAACAACATCCCGGTGTTCTTCATCCAGGACGCGATGAAGTTCCCGGACCTCGTCCACGCGGTGAAGCCGGAGCCGCACCACGGCATGCCGCAAGCCGCGTCGGCCCACGACACGTTCTGGGACTTCGTGTCGCTGATGCCGGAGTCGACGCACGTGCTGCTGTGGGTCATGTCCGACCGCGGCATTCCGCGCAGCTACCGGATGATGCAGGGATTCGGCGTGCACACGTTCCGCTTCGTGAATGCGGCGGGCGAGTCCCGGCTCGTGAAGTTCCACTGGAACCCCAGGCTCGGTACGCACTCGCACGTCTGGGACGAGGCGGTCAAGATTTCCGGCGCCGACCCGGACTTCCATCGGCGCGACCTCTGGGAGGCGATCGACGCCGGCGCGTATCCCGAATGGGAACTCGGGGTTCAGGTGTTCACCGACGAGCAGGCGGAGCAGTTCAGTTTCGACGTGCTCGACGCGACCAAACTCGTTCCCGAAGAGCTGGTTCCGGTGACGCCGATCGGGCGCATGGTGCTCGATCGCAATCCGGACAACTTCTTCGCCGAGACCGAGCAGGTCGCGTTCTGCGCGGCGCACGTCGTGCCGGGCATCGATTTCACCAATGACCCGTTGCTCGCCGGTCGCATCCACTCCTACGTCGACACCCAGATCTCGCGCCTGGGCGGGCCGAATTTCCACGAGTTGCCGATCAACGCGCCGCTGGCGCCGGTGCACAACAACCAGCGCGACGGCATGCACCGGCAGGCGATTCACCGCGGCCGGGTGGCGTACGAGCCGAATTCGCTCGGCGGTGGATGTCCGTTCCAGGCGGGCGCGGCCGGCTTCGTTCCGTTTCCGGAGCCGGTTGCGACCGACGAGCTTCGCGGCAAGCCGGAGAAGTTCGCCGAGCACTACAACCAGGCGAAGCTGTTCTACGAAAGCCAGGCGGACTTCGAGAAGCGGCACATCGCCGACGCGTTCCGATTCGAACTCAGCAAGTGCACCGTTCCCGGCATTCGCAGGCGCACCGTCGCGATGCTGCGCAACGTGTCCGACGAACTGGCCACGCGCGTCGCCGACGGACTGGGCCTGGAACTGCCGGATCCGTTGCCGAGGGCGCTCGAGCGCGCGCCGAAGCCCGAGGTGACCCATTCGCCGGCGCTGTCGCTTCTGGCGCGTCCAGGCGACGGCGGCATCCGGACCCGCAAGATTGCGATCCTCGTCGCCGACGGCGTCGACGGCGCATCGGTCAAGACGATGGCCGACGCGCTGATCGCCAAGGGCGGGGTGGTTCGCCTGGTCGGGTCGCGCGTCGGACCGTGCGCCAGCGCCGACGGCGAGGCGCTGGACGCCGACGCGTCGCTCGAGAACAGCCCGTCCCCGCTGTTCGACGGCGTCGTGGTTCCCGATGGACCGACCGGAGTCGTGGCGCTAAGCGCCGACGGCCGTGCCGCGGAGTTCGTCCGCGACCAGTTCCGGCACGGCAAGACGCTACTGTGCATCGGCGCTGGCTCGGCACTGCTGCAGCAGGCCGGGATCCCGCTGGGCGACAGTCCCGGCCTGATCGTGGCGGATGGCGCAACCAGGTCCACGACGCAAGCGTTCATCGCGGCGCTCGGGCAGCACCGGCACCCGGCACGCGAGACCGATCCGCCGATGGTTTGACGGCACGACGACGATGGAACCGGGCGATCTCTACGTGCTGATCGGTATCGCGTACGGCGTCTTCCTGTTCTGGAAGGCGTGAACGCGACGGCGCCAGCGCTGCACCAGCGTCTCCTCCTTGGCCCGCCTCGCGCGGGCACTTTTTTTCCCGCTCGTCCGGCATCGGCTCGGGAACGTCGCTTGCTTCGTCTTCGCGCAACGCGTCGGCGCGGAACCGCCGGCTCCACCGCCGCGCGCCGCGGCCGACCGCCACGGAAAAACGATGTCCGTCACCGCTTCCGGATTCAGGTTCAAGGTCATGACGGTCAACATCCACAAGGGATTCACCCCGTTGAATCGTCGCTTCATGCTGCACGAACTGCGCCAGGCGGTGCGCACCGTCGGGGCCGAAGTCGTGTTCCTGCAGGAAGTGCTCGGTGCGCACGCGGATCTCGCCCACCACCCCGACGCGGTGCGCGCGCCGCACTACGAGTACCTGGCCGACACGATCTGGCCGGAGTTCGCCTACGGGCGCAACGCGGCCACCCCGACCGGGCATCATGGCAATGCGCTGCTGTCGAAGTTCCCGATCCGGCGCCATCAGAACCGCGACGTTTCCGTCGGTGCGCCCGAACGACGCGGGCTGCTGCACTGCGTCCTGCAGGTTCCCGGACGCGGCCTCGAGTTGCATGCCGTCTGCGTGCACCTCGGACTGAAGGAAGCGCACCGGCGGCGTCAACTCGAATTGCTGTGCCGGCTGCTGGCCGAGGAGGTTCCACGCGAGGCGCCGCTGGTCGTCGCCGGCGACTTCAACGACTGGCGGGCGCGTGCGCATTCGGTGCTCGGGCGCTGTGCCGGGCTGCACGAAGTGTTCGCGCATGCGAACGGCCAGGCGGCCCGGACCTTCCCCGCGCGCCTGCCGCTGTTGAGGCTCGACCGGATCTACGTGCGCAATGCGGCGGTGCACCGCCCGGTCGTGCTGCCGCGCCGACCGTGGACGCACCTGTCCGACCACGCCCCTCTCGCCGCGGAGGTGACCCTGTGAAGACGCCATGGATCGGCGGCAACGATTTCCGCCTGCTGGAGAACGGCGAGCAGTTCTATCCGGCCGTGTTCGACGCGATCGCCGCTGCGCGTCGCGAGGTGCTGCTGGAAACCTTCATCCTGTTCGAGGACAAGGTCGGCGTCGCGTTGCACGGCGTGTTGCTCGACGCGGCGAAGCGCGGCGTCCAGGTCGACGTCACGATCGACGGCTGGGGCTCGCCCGACCTGTCGCAGGCGTTCGTCGACAGTCTGCTCGCCGCTGGCGTGCGGTTCCACGTCTTCGAGCCTGCCACTCGGCTGTTCGGTGTGCGGCTCAACATGTTCCGGCGGATGCACCGCAAGATCGTCGTCGTCGATGGCGAGCGCGCGTTCGTCGGCGGCATCAACTATTCGGCGGACCATCTCCTCGACTTCGGGCCGAAGGCCAAGCAGGACTACGCCGTCGAGGCGCGTGGACCGATCGTCGACGAGATCCGCGCGTTCGCGCTGTCGTCGATCGATCCGCAGCGCACCCGACGCCGGTGGTTCGACTGGCGGTGGAGAGCGGCGCGCGTGCCGATGCCCGTCGAGCCGCAGGCGGCAGCGTCGCGTGCCGCTGGCAGCGCCGAGGCCATCTTCGTCACGCGCGACAACCAGGGTGGCCGCCACGACATCGAGCGGCAGTATCGTCTTGCGTTCCGGGCGGCGCGGCGCGAGATCATCGTCGCCAACGCTTACTTCTTTCCTGGCTACCGGCTGCTCCGCGACATGCGTCGCGCGGCGCGTCGCGGCGTCTCGGTGCACCTGATCGTGCAGGGTGAACCCGACATGCCGATCGTCAAGATCGCGGCCCGGCTGCTGTACGACCACCTGTTGCGCTCGGGCGTGCGCATCCACGAGTACTGCGACCGCCCGTTGCACGGCAAGGTCGCACTGGTCGACGACGAATGGGCGACGGTCGGTTCGAGCAATCTCGATCCGCTGAGCCTCGCACTGAACCTCGAGGCGAACGTCGTCGTCCGCGACCGCGAGTTCGCCCGAACGCTGCGTGAACGGCTCGAGCGTCTGATTCGCGAGAGCTGCAAGGAAGTGCCGGCGTCGCAGGCCGGACGCAGCGTCTGGTGGCGCTCGACGGTGGGCTTCGTCGTGTTCCACTTCGTGCGCCGCTTTCCGGCGTGGGCCGGGGTGCTGCCGGAACATCGCCCGAAGATCGACTCGCTCGGTCCCGCGTCCGCAGCAAACGGGGCGTCGACGCAGACAGCGGCCGAGCCGCCGCGCTAGTTCGCTGCCATGGCCCGCAGCGGGAGCCTTGCGACGCCACGGGGGCCATGGTCGTTCGTGCGGCGTGCGCTGTGGACGGCGTTCTTCCTGGTGGTGGGGTGGCTCGTCTACGACCAGGCGAGGCAGGTCGAATGGGACCAGGTGCTCGCTGCCGTGCGACGCATTCCGGTCTGGCACCTGGTCATCGCGGCGCTGCTCGCGGCCGCGAGCCACGGCTTGTACAGCAGCTTCGACCTACTCGGCCGGCGCTGGACCGGACACCGGTTGCGCACCGCTCAGGTGGTCGCCGTCACGTTCGTGAGCTACGCGTTCAACCTGAACTTCGGCGCGCTGGTCGGCGGAGTGGCGTTTCGATACCGGCTCTATTCCCGGCTCGGCCTGGAGAACGCAACCATCGCGCGCGTGGTCGGATTGAGCCTCGTGACGAACTGGCTCGGTTACGTCGTGCTCGCTGGAGCCGTGTTCGCCGGCGGCGGCATCGCACCGCCCGACAGCTTCCGCATCGGGTCGATGTCGTTGCGCGTGCTCGGATTCGTGCTGCTCGCGGTCGCCGCTGCGTACCTGGCCGCATGCGCGTGGTCGAAACGGCGGGACTTCAGCATCCGTGGCCATGCGTTCACGCTGCCGCCGCTGCGCATGGCCCTCGAGCAGTTGCTGAGGTCGGTCCTCAACTGGCTGGCCATCGCGGCCGTGCTCTACACGCTGTTGCAGCAGGCATTGCCCTTCCAGACCGTGCTTGGCATCTTCCTGGTGGCGGCGATTGCCGGCGTCGTGGCGCACGTACCGGCCGGTCTCGGTGTCATCGAGGCGGTCTTCGTGACCCTGGCTGGAGCCGACGTGCCGCGCAGCGAGCTGCTCGGCGCGCTGCTGGCATACCGGGCGCTGTACTACCTTGCCCCGCTGGCGATCGCCATTGCGGCGTACCTGGTCATCGAGGGGCGGACGGGTGCGGTAGCGCGAGCTCGGCGTCGGACGGGGACCTGCAGCCCGACGGGCTGACGCGCGATTCCTGCGCCGGGCACGCGGCGTGCTTGCACTGGGCGATTCACCACGGGAGATTTGCATGACCGACACGATCTACGACGCCCTGCGCGAGAGTCACGAGATCCAGCGCTCGCTGTGCAGGAAGTTGCTGCGTGCGGAGCCCGGCGACGGGCGCCGCGAGCAACTGTTTCGCGAACTGCGGATCGAACTCGCGGCGCACGCCGCTGCCGAAGAGCGCTACCTCTATGCGCCGATCCTGATGGACGACATGGGGCTGAACGCTTCGCGCCACGCGCTGTCGGAGCATCACGACATCGACGAGTTGGTCGACGAGCTCGCGAAGGCCTCCGAGGATGGGGGCAGCTGGCTGGCCAGGGCGCGCAAGCTCTCGGAGGAGGTCCACCACCACCTCAAGGAGGAGGAGACCAGTTTTTTCCAGACGTCCGGCAAGATCCTCAGCGATGCGCAGAAGCGGACGCTGGGAAACCAATATCGGAAGGACTACGCGCGGATGCTCGAGGTGCTGGCGGCGAAGTAGGTCGGGGGCGCTCGGGCCGGTCGCTCCTGGCGATCTTGCGCCCGACTAGGCTCGACTCAAGATCGAGCTCTTCGGCTACGATCGCTGCATGTTCGAGAGCAACTTCCCGGTC
>DAORSF010000088.1:0-6984 GCA_035443405.1 Burkholderiaceae bacterium
TGGATCCGGTCGATTATACGAGGCTATGCTCTTCCAGAAGGCGCTGCGCCGCGACCTCGTCAATCTCGCCGGCACCGTGTTCGCGACGCTGTTCGTCATCATGCTGACGACGTCGTTGATCCGGTATCTCGGTCGCGCGGCAGGCGGCCGCGTCGACACCGGCAGCGTGCTGCCGCTGATCGCGTTCAACGCGATCACCGTCGTGCCGGTGCTGCTGGTGCTGACGATCTACATCGCGGTGTTGATGTCGCTCACCCGCGCGTTCCGCGACTCCGAGATGGTCATCTGGTTCGCCAGCGGACAAAGCCTTGCCGCGTGGATCAGGCCGGTGCTGTCCTTCACTGCGCCGATCGCGCTGGTGGTCGCGTTGATCGCGTTCTTCGTGTCGCCATGGGCGGAGCGCCAGGCGAGCGAGTACCAGCAGCGCTTTGCGCAGCGAGAGGACATCTCGCAGGTGTCGGCTGGCAGGTTCCGGGAATCGGTGGCCGCCAACCGGGTCTTCTTCGTCGAGGAGCTCAACGAAGCGCAGACCGAGGTGCGAAACGTGTTCGTGACGCAGCGACAGGACGACCGGGTCACGGTGGTCGTTTCGCGCAGCGGCCGCATCGAGTACGAGCGCGACGGCACGCGTTTCCTCGTGCTCGAGGACGGTCGCCGCTACGACGGCACCGAGGGAAAACCCGACTTCAGGCTGATGGAATTCGAACGCTACGGCCTGCGGCTCGAGCCGCGAAGCCGGACGGTGTCCGACCAGCGCGCGAAGGTCAAGGCGACGAGCGAGCTGATCCGCGAGCGCACGCCTCGTGCACTGGGAGAGCTGTCGTGGCGGATCAGCCTGCCGGTGTCGGCACTGCTGATGGCCTTGCTGGCGATCCCGCTGTCGGCGATGAACCCGCGCGTCGGAAGGTCGATCAACCTGCTGGTGGCGCTGCTCGTCTACGTGACCTACAGCAACCTGATCTCGCTCGTGCAGGCCTGGATCGGCAGCGAGCGGGTGTCGTTCGGGCTCGGCGCCTGGGTGCTGCACGCGGCGGTGCTCGCGTTGGTCGCCGTGCTGTTCTGGCGGCGCACCCGGCTGCCACGCTCGACGCTTCGGCGGCTGGTGCTTCCCACATGAGGACGCTGCATCGCTACCTGCGCCTGCAGATCGTCGCAGCGGTCGCGTTCGTGCTGGTCGGTTTCCTGGCGCTGTTCGCGTTCTTCGATTTCATCAACGAGCTCGACGACGTGGGCCGCGGCGGTTACCGGCTGCAGCATGCGCTCGCGTTCGTGCTGCTGGGGCTGCCGGCTCACGTCTACGAGCTGATGCCCATCGTCGCGTTGATCGGCACGATCTACGCGCTCGCGCAGTTCGCGGCCAACTCGGAGTTCACCGCGATGCGCGCCGCCGGCCTCGGCCGCAGGCAGTCGCTGGCGACGGTCGCGCGCATCGGGCTGTCGATTGCGATCCTCACTGCGCTGGTCGGCGAGATCGTGTCCCCGCAGGCGGAGCGGCTTGCGCAGCAACTCAGGCTGTCGGCGATCGGCGCGTCGGTCGCGGGACAGTTCCGCTCGGGGCTGTGGCTGAAGGACTCGGTGCGCCGGGCGGGCGGCGAGGTCGAGCGGCTGCGCTTCGTCAACATCGGCGAGTTGCTGCCCGACGGCACGCTGCGCGACGTCCGCGTGTTCGAGTTCGATGCGGAGATGCGCTTGTCGGAGATCGTCAGCGCGGCGACGGCGAGCTACGCGCCGCCCGATGCCTGGCGACTGGCCGGTGTCGAAGCGACCCGCTTCTTCGAGGTCGACGCCGCGGCGGGCGCGCCGATGTTGCGCGCCGAGCAACTGCAGCCGGCCGAGCGCCTCTGGAAGAGCGACCTGACGCCGGGGCTGCTCGGTGTCCTGCTTGTCCAGCCCGACCGCATGTCGGCGCTGAGCCTGTACCGGTACGTGCGTCACCTGAAGGAGAACCGGCAGAACGCCGGCCAGTACGAGATTGCCCTCGCCAAGAAGCTCGTGTACCCGATGGCGGTGATCGTGATGATGGCGCTCGCGCTGCCGTTCGCCTACCTGCAGGCGCGCTCCGGCGGGATCGGCTACAAGGTGTTCGCCGGCATCATGCTCGGCATCGCCTTCCACTTCCTGAACGGGCTGTTCTCGCACCTCGGGCTGCTCAACACCTGGCCGCCGCTGCTTGCGGTCAGCATCCCGAGCATCGGCGCCTTCGTGATGGCGCTGGGCATGCTCGCGTGGGTGGACCGGACCCGCTGAGCCGTGGTCCGCTCCGTTCCGATCCGATCGGCGGGCTCGCGTCCCGTGTTTGTCATGGACAACAAATGCGTGGACGCCGGGATCGTCGTTGAATTAGCATTCGCCGCATTCCTTCGCGCGGGCGCCCCGAACGGGGTGGCGACGCGTGCGGCAAAGGGGTATCGAGGAGGAGGAGAGGCAGCGACGCTGCCGTTTCGGGGCGCACAGCGATGTGCGCCGCTTTTTTTCCCGCCCCGCCCCGGATCGTTCGCATGATCGCGGTTGTCCAGCGTGCGTTCGCCGACGCGCCCGCCGCGCGGCGCAGCTTCGTCGCGGTTCTCGTCGCGCTGACCGCGATGCGTGCCTGGTTCGCCGCCGCGCTGCCCTTCACCAGCGACGAGGCCTATTTCCTGTCCTGGGGGCGCAATCCCGACTGGGGTTTCTACGACCATCCGCCGATGGTCGGCTGGTGGCTGGCCGCGCTCGACGCGATCTCGGGTCACCGTTTCGTGCTGCGCCTGCCGGCGCTGGTCGCGCCGCCGCTGGTGGCGGCGATCGCCTGGCGGGTGTTGCGTCGGCACGGCGAGGCACTCGCCTGGTGCGGTGCCACGCTGCTGTTGCTGCTGCCGTTGAACGCGTGGAACGTCGCGATCACCACCGACGTCCCGCTGATGATCTTCAGTGCGCTCACCGTCGCGCTGTACCTGCGCGCGTGCGAGACCGGCCGTGCGTCCGACTTCCTGCTGGCCGGGCTGGCGCTCGCCGGCGCGCTGATGTCGAAGTACTTCGCGGGCTTGCTGGCGATCGCGATCTTCCTGCACGCAGTGTGGCGCCCGACCCGCGCCTCGCTCGTCGGCCTGGCGTGGGTCGTCGTCGGTTCGCTGCCGGCAGCCTTCGTGCAGATCGCGTGGAATGCCCAGCACTGCTGGCCGAACGTGATGTTCAACCTCGTCAATCGTCACGGCGACGCGGGCCTGTCCTGGCGAACGCCGTTGCTGTACGCGTTGAGCGTGGCCTACGTGCTCACGCCGTCCGTCTCGCTTCGACTGCTCGGATGGGCCCCCGCCCGGCGCGAGGCGACTGCACCCGCCGTGTCCGCCGCGGGCGCGCAGGTCCTGCAGCGCGAACGCGTCGCGCTGCGTTGGCTGGCGCTCGTGCCGCTGGCGATCTTCGCCGTCCTGTCGCTGGTCAAGACGGTCGGCCTGCACTGGCTGGCGAGCTTCGCGCTGCCCGCGGTGCTGTGGTTCGCGCTGTCCTCGGGCAGGCAGGCGATGACGCGCGCGCTCGCCGTGGCCGGCCTGCTCGCGCTCGCGCACTGGCTGCTCATCGGCGCGCTCGCCCTGGTGCCGACCGAGGCGTTCCGCAAGCTGAAGAACTACCAGGGGATCGTGATGACGATTCACGGCGACGAGCTGGCCGCTGCGCTCGCGCCGTGGCGCGACACCCATGCGATCGCCTCGGACGGCTACTCGCCGGCCGTGACGATCGGCTACGCGCTCGGCGAGCACGTGCTGGTCTTCGGGCCGGGCACGAGCCACGCGCGCCACGACGACATCCTCACCGACTTCCGCAGGTTCGACGGCCGCGACATCCTGGTCGTTCGGCGGCGCGATTACGCGCCAGCCGACTACGAGCCGTACTTCGACCACGTCACCTTTCGCCGCGTCGAGATCCGCGGCGCGGTGTTCCACCTGATCGACGGACGCGGTTTCCGCTACCCGGCCTACCGCGACCGTGTCCTCGAAGACGTGCGGCGGCGATACTACGCGTTGCCTGGCTGGCTGCCGTCGGGCCCGTGCTACTTTTGCGACCGGTACTTTCCGGAGCGTGCCTGCCACCGCTGAGCGATGAACCTTCAGCAACTGCGCCTCGTGCGCGAAACCGCGCGCCACCACTTCAGCCTGACGCGGGCCGCGCAGGCGATCGGCACCTCGCAACCGGCGGTCTCGCGCGGCATCCTCGAACTCGAGGCCGAACTGGGCGTCGATGTCTTCGTTCGCCACGGCAAGCGCATCCTCGGCCTGACCGAGCCGGGCAAGGAGGTGCTCGCGCGGGCCGAGCGCGTGCTCGCCGAGATCGACGGCATCGAGCGGGTGACCGCCGACTTCCGCGCGCGCGATGCGGGCGAGCTACGCGTCGCCACCACGCATACGCAGGCGCGCTACGTGCTGCCGGCCGTCGTACGCGAGTTTCGCAAGCGCTATCCGGCGGTGCGGCTTGCGCTGCTGCAGGGAAGCCCGCGGCAGATCACGCAGTCGGTGATGTCGCGCGACGTCGATTTCGCGATCGCCACCGAGGTGCCCGAGGAGGCCGAGGGGCTGGTGTCGATCCCGGCGTTCGAGTGGGAACACGTGGTCGTCATGCCGTCGAAGCACCCGCTCGCGGGGCAGCCGCTGTCGCTGCAGGCGCTGGTCAAGTATCCGATCGTCACCTACGTCGAGGAGTTCGCGGGTCGCCGCCGCATCGATCGCGCGTTCGCCGACGCCGGCCTGCGCCCGGACGTCGTGCTGGCCGCGATCGACTCGGACGTGATCAAGACCTACGTGGGCGTCGGGCTGGGCGTCGGCATCATGACCGGGCTGGCATGGGACGCTGCTCGCGATCGCGGCCTGGTCGCGGTGCCGGCCGGCGCGTTGTTCGGCATGAACCACGTGCGGCTCGCGGTGAGGCGCGACGCGTTCCTGCGCGGTTTCGCGTTGAGCTTCATCGAGTTGTTCGTGCCCGACGTCGACCGGCGCACGCTCGAGCGCTTGATGCAGCGCAAGTGAAGACCGCGGCGTCGCCGCGGATTTCGTGCGGGCCTCGGGGAATCCCCGGGGCGCGCGAGCGCGGTACGTCCGCTTATCCTTGTTCGATCGCAGCCGCGCGGCACCGCCGCCGCGGTGCCTTCCACCTGGAGAGGTCGAACGGGCATGCCCAGTCGTGCCATCCGCGAATTCCCGCCCGCCGTCGCG
This sequence comes from Burkholderiaceae bacterium, assembly GCA_035443405.1. Lineage (GTDB taxonomy): Bacteria > Pseudomonadota > Gammaproteobacteria > Burkholderiales > Burkholderiaceae_E > Zeimonas. Next base: position 5,181 of record DAORSF010000088.1, read on the forward strand.
CTGGCGGCAGCGCTGTCCATGGCGTCGCCTGGCCTGGCCACCGCGCAGCCGGTGACGCTGCGCGCGTCGAGTTGGGCGCCGCCGTCGCATCCGCTCTCGCAGGCCCAGGCGCGGTGGTGTGAAGACGTCGGCCGGGTCACGTCGGACCGCGTCCGCTGCAACCTGCTGTCGAAACCGGTGAGCGCTCCGCCCGGAACCTTCGACGCCGTGCGCGACGGCCTCGCCGACCTGTCGTTCTCGGTGCACGGCTACACCCCCGGGCGGTATCCGACGACGCACCTCGCCGAACTGCCGTTCTCGGGGGGCTCGGCCGAGATCGCGTCGGCGGCCTACCAGCGGGTCTTCGCCAGGCACCTTGCCGTGCTCAACGAGCACCGCGGCCTGAAGGTCGTCACCGTGTTCACGCACGGCCCGGGACAGATCCTCAGCGCCCGGCGGCCGGTTGCGTCGCTCGCCGACCTGAACGGCCTGCGCCTGCGGGTCGACGGTGGGTCGGTGATCGAGATCGGCAAGGCCATCGGCGCGACGCTCGTCATGAAGCCCGCGTCCGAGTCGATCGAGCTGCTCGCATCGGGCGCGATCGACGGCGCCTTCTCGCCGGCGGAGCAGGTTTCGTCGCTGCGCCTCGACAAGGCGATCCGCTATCGCACCAGCGTTCCGGGTGGCCTGTACAACACGAGCTTCGCCTTCGTGATGAACCAGTCCGCGTGGGACCGCATCCCGAAGAACGACCAGGCGGCGATCGAGCGGGTATCCGGCGAGTACGCGGCGCGGCTGTTCGGGCGTGCATGGGACCATGCCGATCGTCGCGGCGTTGCCCTGATGCAGGCGGCAGGCGTGAGCACGATCGTCCCGGGGAAGGCCTTCGTCGACGAACTCCGCGCGCTCGTCGCGCCGCTCGAACGCAAGTGGATCGTCGACGCGCGGGCCAAGGGCCTGGCCAATCCGGAGCAGGTGCTCAGGGAGTTCCGGGCCGAGGTGGCGAGGCTTCAGTAGCGGGTTGCGACGCGCGCGCCGTACCGGCGTATGCTGCGGCGACTGCGGATTTCCAGGGAGAGCAGGGCGATGGCGGCGATCGGATTCGTCGGTGCGGGCGCGATGGGCGCGCCGATGATCGGGCACCTGCTCGATGCGGGCCACGAGGTCGCGGTCCACGTTCGACGTCGCGACGCAGCGGGCGCGCTGGTTGCGCGAGGCGCGCGCTACGCGGCCTCGCCCGCCGAGGCCGCCCGAGGTGCCGAGTTCGTCTGCACCAACGTGACCCACACCGCCGACGTCGAGTCGGTGCTGTTCGGCGAGCGCGGTGCCGCACCGGCAATGGCCGCCGGCAGCGTCGTCATCGACTTCTCGACGATCTCCGCGGTCGCCACGCGCGACTTCGCGCGGCGTCTCGCGCAGCAGCGGGTCGACATGCTCGACTGCCCGGTGTCGGGCGGCGCAGTCGGCGCGCAGCAGGCCTCGCTGTCGATCATCGTCGGCGGCGACGCCGCGGTGCTCGAGCGCGCGCGCCCGCTGCTCGAGAAGCTCGGCCGCACGATCACCCACGTCGGCGGCCATGGCGCCGGCCAGGTCGTCAAGGCGTGCAACCAGATCGTGCAGGTGGTCAACATCGAGGGCATCGCCGAGGCGATGCTCTTCGCGTCGGCCAACGGCGTCGATCCGGCGCGCATGCTGCCGGCGCTTCAGGCCGGCATGGCCGGCAGCCGGATGCTCGACCTGATGGGACCGAAGATGGCCGCGCGCGATTTCGCCGCCGGCATCGAGGCGCGGCTGCACCAGAAGGATTTCGGGATCGTGATCCAGA
>DAORSF010000089.1:0-6980 GCA_035443405.1 Burkholderiaceae bacterium
TCGAAGGAGATGTTCTTCGCCGAGACGGTGCAGCGCGACAGCGGCTGGGTCCTCGGCATCGGACTGCCGTTGGGGGCGACGATCGCCGGGATCTTCAGCGTCGCGTACAGCGCGCGCTTCGTCCACGACACCTTCTTCAACGGCGAGCCGATCGACCTGCCGAAGACCCCGCACGAGCCGCCGCGATTCATGCGGGTCCCGGTCGAGTTGCTGGTGCTTCTGTGCCTGGCGGTGGGCGTCGCGCCGGCGATCGTCGTCGGCCCGCTGCTCGCGGTCGCGGCGCAGGCGACGCTCGGCACGTCGCTGCCCGATTACAGCCTGGCGGTCTGGCATGGCCTGAACCTGCCGCTGGCGATGAGCGCAGTCGCGCTGGTCGGCGGGCTGTCGCTGTATTTCGGCCTGCAGCGCCGCATCGACCTGCACCAGGTCATCCACTTCCCGCGCGGCGGGCGCGAAATGTTCGCCGCGTCCCTGGCCGTGCTGGTGGCCGGCGCCCGCAACCTGACCTGGGCGCTGCAGAACGGCAGCCTGCAGCGGTACCTGACGCTGCTCGTCGTGTTCGCGCTCGCCGCCGGGGCACTGCCGTTGCTGCAGGCGGGCCGGCCCGCGCAGCCGGAGGCAGTCGCCGTCGAGGCGTCGCTGCCGGTCGACGCCGCCTCCGCGATCGTCTGGGCGATCGGCGTCTGCGCCGCGATCGCCACCGCGATCGGCTTCCGCCGGCGCCTGCTGGCGCTGGTCCCGCTGGGCGCGGTCGGCCTGATGGTGAGCCTTGCCTTCGTGCACTTCTCGGCTCCAGACCTGGCGCTGACGCAGATCCTGGTCGAGGTCGTGACGATCGTGCTGATGATGCTGGCGCTGAACTGGCTTCCGCAGGAGAGCCCGCCCGAACGCCACCGGCTGCGTCGCTGGCGCGACGCGGCGATCGCGGCCGCTGCGGGCCTCGGTGTCGCCGCGATCGCGTTCGCCGTCCTCGAACGCCCGTCGCGCTCGATCTCGCCGTACTTTCTCGAAACGAGCGTTCCGCAAGGCGGCGGCTCGAACGTGGTCAACGTCATCCTCGTCGACTACCGGGGCTTCGACACGCTGGGCGAGATCACCGTGCTCGGCATTGCCGGCATCGCGATCTACGCGCTCCTCGCGGGTTTCATGCCGGCGCCGCGCACGCGCGATCCCGGCACCGCCACCGAGAGCGACATCCATCCGCTGATGCTGGCCGTCGTCTCGCGGCTGCTGCTGCCGCTGGCGGCGCTGGTCTCCGCGTATTTGTTCCTGCGCGGCCACAACCTGCCCGGCGGCGGGTTCATCGCCGGCCTGGTGCTCGCGATCGCGCTGATCCTGCAGTTCGTGGCCAGCGGCCAGCGCTTCGTCGGCGCGCGCATGCGCACCGACTTCCGCCCTTGGATCGGGTGGGGACTGCTGATCGCCGGCGGGACCGGCGTCGGGAGCTGGTTCTTCGACGCGCCCTTCCTGACCAGCAGCTACGACTATCCGGTGTGGCCAGTGGTCGGTGCGGTACCGCTCGCCAGCGCGGCGGTGTTCGACCTCGGCGTCTACCTGACCGTGGTCGGCGCGACGATGGTCGCGCTCGTGTCGATCGCGAAGCTCGGCCACGCGGCGCGGGGGACACGATGAACCTGCTGATCGCCTCGGCGCTCGGCGTCCTGACCGGTTGCGGCATCTGGCTGATGCTGCGCGCGCGCACCTTCGACGTCATCCTCGGCCTGACGCTGCTGTCGTACGCGGTCAACCTGTTCATCTTCACGATGGGCCGGCTGAAGATCGGCGCGCCGCCGATCGTCGATCCCGCGCTGCCGCCGACGCTGCAGCACTACGCCGATCCGTTGCCGCAGGCGCTGGTCCTGACCGCGATCGTCATCGGCTTCGCCATGACCGCACTGCTGCTGGTCATCGCGCTGCGTGCGGCGCTGCAGGTCGGATCGGATCACGTCGACGGCGATCGCGACGACCCGGCTCGCGAGGAGGCCTCGCGATGACGGCTTCGGACGGCGCGCGCCGTGCCGCCGCTCGCACGCAGCCGGGCCGCCGATGAACTGGCCGCACGCGATCATCCTGCCGGTGGTGCTGCCGTTGATGACCGCCGCTCTTCTGCTGCTGGCCGAGCGCCGCGCGGAGAAGCTCGTGCCGGCGATCACGATGCTGTCGGTGCTGGCGCAACTCGCCGTCGCCGCGACGCTGGCCGTGGTTGCCGCGCAGGGGCCGGTACAGGCCTATCTGCTCGGCAACTGGCAGGCACCGTACGGCATCGCGCTGGCGCTCGATCGACTCGCCGCGCTGATGCTGGTGCTCACCGCGCTGGTCGCGCTGGCGAGCCTGTTGTACGCGCTCAACCGCGACGCGAAGCGCGGAGCGCACTTCCACGCGCTGTTCCAGTTCCAGCTGATGGGCCTGAACGGCGCCTTCCTGACCGCAGACCTGTTCAACCTCTTCGTGTTCTTCGAAGTGCTGCTGATCGCTTCGTACGGCCTGCTGCTGCACGGCCACGGCAAGGAACGGCTGAGGGCGTCGATCCACTACGTGGTCTTCAACCTCGCCGGGTCGTCGCTGTTCCTGATCGCGGTCGCGCTGCTGTACGCGCTGACCGGGACGCTGAACATGGCCGACCTCGCCGTGCGCGTGCCGCTGCTGCCCGCAGGCGACGCGCTGCTGATCCGCACGGCGGCGCTGCTGCTGCTGGTCGTGTTCTGCGTGAAGGCCGCGCTGCTGCCGTTGTACTTCTGGCTGCCCGAGACCTACGGTTCGGCGACTGCACCGGTCGCCGCCCTCTTCGCGATCATGACCAAGGTCGGCGTCTACACGATCGCGCGCGTCTACACGCTGGTGTTCGGCGAAGGCGGCGGCGCGGCGGCCAACGTCGCTTGGCCGTGGCTGGCCTGGCTCGCGCTGGGCACGCTCGCGCTCGGCGCCGTCGGCGCGCTGGCTTCCACGCGGCTTCGCGGCCTCGTGGCGTATCTGGTCGTCGCGTCGGCGGGCACGCTGCTGCTGGCGCTCGGGCTCGGGCGCGCCGAGACGGTTTCCGCCGGCTTGTTCTACCTGGTGCACAGCACGCTCATGGCGGCCGCCCTGTTCCTGATCGTCGACCGCGTCGCCGGCCTGCGAGGCGACGCTGGCGACCGGCTGCAGCCGGCGCCGATGAGGGCGTCGCGGGCGACGCTCGGCGCCGCGTTCTTCTTCTGTGCGGCGGCCGCGGGCGGCCTGCCGCCGCTCGCCGGTTTTCTCGGCAAGGCGCTGTTGCTCGACGCGACGATCGGGTCGCCGCTCGCGGTGCCGACCTGGGTGGTCGTGCTGCTGGCCGGCCTCGGCACGATCGTCGCGCTGTCGCGCGCGGGCAGCGTGCTGTTCTGGCGGACGCCGACTGCGCGAGCCGGCGTGGCGGCCGTCCCCGCGCGTCCGCCGGCAGCGACGACCCGGGGATCGAGCGCGCCGGACGCCGCCGGATCGACGCCGTGGCAGTTCGCGGCGATCGGCCTGCTCGTCGCGGCGATGGCCGCGTCCGCAGCGTGGGCCGGTCCCCTGCACGCGTACACCACCGCTGCGTCGCGTCAGCTGTTCGAGCCCGCCGCTTATGTCGCCGCCGTGCTCGGTGCCCGTCCGGTTCCCGCGACGATCGACATTCGCCGCGAGTTGCGCGAGCGCGGTGGCCCCAAGGGGGACCAGCGTTGAAGCGCCTGCTGCCCGCGCCGCTGCTCAGTGCCACCCTGTTCGTGTCGTGGCTGATGCTGAACCAGTCGGCTTCGGCCGGCAACCTCGTCCTGGCGGCGGTGTTCGCGATCGCGTTGCCGCGGGTCTTCGGCGGCTTCAGGGTCGAGCCGCCACGCATCCGCCGGCCCGCCGTCGTCGTTCGCCTGGCCCTTCGCGTACTGGGCGACATCGTCGCGTCGAACGTCGAGGTGGCGCGCCGCATCCTGGGTCCGGAGTCGCGCATTCATCCGCGCTTCGTCTGGGTGCCGCTGTCGATTCGCGATGCACACGGCATCGCAACGCTGGCGGGCATCATCACGATGACGCCGGGCACGCTGTCGGCCGACCTGACCGACGACCGGAAGTACCTGCTGGTGCACGCGTTCAACGTCGACGACGAGCAGGCGCTGGTCGCGTCGATCAAGGAGCGCTACGAGACTCCGCTTCGGGAGATCTTCGAACGATGATGGCCCTCGCGCTCCCCATCGCGACCGCTGCCTTCGCGCTGGCCCTGCTGCTGGCGATGTGGCGGCTGCTCCGAGGCCCGTCGCTGCCGGACCGCGTGCTCGCGCTCGACACGCTGTACATCGATTCGCTGGCGCTGCTGGTGCTGGCGGGCCTGCACTACGAAACGCCGCTCTACTTCGAAGTGGCGCTGGTGATCAGCATGCTCGGCTTCGTCGGCACCGTGGTGCTGTCGAAGTACCTGTCGCGCGGCGACATCGCGGAGTGATCGGTGCCCGGCCGCCCGATCCGGAGGTTCGAATGACCACGCTGCCTTTCTGGCTCGACGCGCTACTCGCGGCGCTGCTCCTGATCGGTGCATTCTTCGCGCTGGTCGGGTCCTGGGGGCTCGCGAAACTGTCCGACTTCCTGAAGCGGCTTCACGGGCCGACGAAGGCCACGACTCTGGGCGTCGGCTGCGTGCTGATCGTCTCGTCGATCTGGTTCACGGTGGACAGCGGCAGGCCGAGCGTGCACGAGTTCCTGATCACGCTGTTCCTGTTCCTGACCGCCCCGGTCTCGGCGCAGCTGCTGATCAAGTCGGCGATGAAGCTCGACCCGTCGATCCGGCCGGCCCCGCCCGCCCGGCCTGCGACGGCATTGCGGGATTCGGCGGACGGCGAGGAGCTCAGCCGGCCTTCGTGAAGTCGGGCTTGCGCTTCTCGAGGAACGCGCTGAACGCCTCGCGCGCTGCCGGCGCCGTCAGCATCGCGCGGAACTCGGCGCCTTCGTCGTGCAGGCGTTGCGTGATCGACGCGCCCAGCCCTGCCTTCATCAGCCGCTTCGTCGCCCGCAGCGACGACGCCGGCAGCTGCGCGAGCTTCGCGGCCTGCGCGAGCGCGTGGCCGATCGTCTCGGCCGCCGGCAGGACCCTGTTCACCAGGCCCATCTCGCGCGCCTCGTCCGCAGCGAACGGCTCGCCGAGCAGCAGCTTCTCGGCCGCGCGCTGGTGGCCGACGATCATCGGCAGCAGCAGGCTGGACGCCGCCTCGGGACACAGGCCGAGCTGCGAGAACGGCAGCGCGAATCGGGCATTGTCGGCGGCGTAGACCAGGTCGCAGTGCAGCAGCATCGTCGTGCCGACGCCGATCGCCGGACCCGCCACGGCCGCGACCAGAGGCTTCGTGCATGCGGGCAGCGCGGTCAGGAAGCTGAACACCGGCGCGTCGTCGCCGAGTGGCGGATTGTTCAGGAAGTCCTCGAGGTCGTTGCCCGCGGTGAACGCTTCGGCCGTGCCGTGGATCACGATGCAGCGCACCGCCGGATCGGCGTCGCCGGCGCGCAGCGCGTCGGCCATCGCGCGGTACATCGGCGCGGTCAGCGCATTCTTCTTCGCCGGGCGGTTCATCGCGATCGTCGCGATGCCGTCGGCGACGCGGGTCAGAACGTCCATCTTCGATTCTCCTCGTGGGTCAGGCGCGCGCGCCGATCCAGTCCGCCGCGAGCGGCCAGAGCGTATCGCGATATCGGCGCCGGAAGAAGCCGACGTGACCGACCGGGCCGCCCGCGTCGGCCGGCGAGATGCGGCGCGATTCGCGCCGCACGTTGCGCAGGTGAACATGCAGCGCTTCGACGTTGCGCTGCGGCATCATCGCGTCGTCGGTGAAGGTCAGCGACAGCACGTCGAAGCGCGCGCGCGCATACGCTTCGCGCGCGCCCGGCTCGACGCCCACCAGGTAGTCCTCGTCGAGGCACCAGCGCCGCCACTGTCGCATCACGCCCGCGGGCAGGTCGCCGATCATGCGCAGCCGGCGTCCCGGGAAGTAGCCGGCAAACGGCATCGTCAGCGGCGCGGCGCCGTGCAGCATCAGCAGCATCATCGGGCGCACGTGCGCCGGAAAGCCGCGCCAGTAGCCGCTGCCACCCGCCACCGCGACCAGCGCGCGCACTTCGGCGGCCGAAGGCAGCAGCGCGAGCAGTTGGGCGCCCAGGCTGTGGCCGACCACGAACAGCGGCAGGGCGCCTGCGCGCGCGCGCGCGTCGCGGACCGCCGCCTCGAAGTCGAAGCGGATCCAGTCGTCGATGCTGGCACGGAAGCGCCTGAGCGAACGCGGCGCCGACTCGCCGATACCGCGGTAGTCGAAGGTCAGCACGCCGAAGCCGCGCTGCGCGAGCCAGGCGGCGAAGTCGCGGTAGAAGGCCTGCGGCACCCCCATCGCCGGCGCGATCACGACCTGTGCGCGCGCTTGCGGCGCGTCGAACCGGTTCGCGACCAGCACCGAGCCATCCCCGGTTCGCAATTCGCAGCGCTCGGCGCGCCCGTGCGAACACTCCTCCGAAGCCTGCGCCATGTCCGCCCTGTTTCCCGTGCCGGCCCTGCCCTTCGTACCCTCACGTTCCTGCGGTCAGATCCGCTCGAAGATCCCCGCCGCCCCCATCCCGGTGCCGACGCACATCGTGACCATGCCGTACTTGAGCTGGCGTCGGCGCAGCGCGTGGACGACGGTCGCCGCGCGAATCGCACCGGTCGCTCCCAACGGATGGCCGAGCGCGATCGCGCCACCGAGCGGATTGACCACGTCCGGATTCAGGCCCAGGTCCTGGATGACCGCGAGCGCCTGCGCCGCGAACGCCTCGTTCAGTTCGATCCAGCCCATGTCGTCGAGCTTCAGGCCGGCCACCTTCAGCGCCGCAGGAATCGCCTCCTTCGGCCCGATGCCCATGATCTTCGGCGGCACGCCGCGCACCGAGAACGACACGAAGCGGGCCAGCGGCGTGAGTCCGAACTGCCTGAGCACGCGCTCGGAGACCAGGATCAGCGCGCCCGCGCCGTCCGA
>DAORSF010000090.1:0-3921 GCA_035443405.1 Burkholderiaceae bacterium
GAACGCGCCGAGTTCCAGGTTCTCCACCACCGTCAGGTTCGGGAAGACGCGCCGCCCCTCGGGCACCTGGATCAGCCCGGCCTGCACGACGCGGCGGTAGTGCGCGCCGGTCAGGTCGGCGCCACCGAAGCGCACGCGTCCGCTCCACGCCCGGACCAGCCCGCACACCGTGTTGTTCAGCGTCGACTTGCCGGCGCCGTTGCTGCCCAGCAGCGCGACGATCTCGCCGTCGCGCACCTGCAGGTCGACGCCTCGCAGCACTTCCACGCGGCCGTAGCCGCTCTTCAGGCCGGCGATGTCGAGCAGCGCCTCGCTCACTTCGCGCTCCCTGCCACGTGCCCGCCCCCCGCGAGCCGCGCCGCCGCCCCGGGCCCGAGGTAGGCCTCGATCACCGACGGCTCGCGAGTGACCAGCACCGGCGTGCCGGATGCGATCAGCTGGCCCTGCGCCAGTACCCACACGTGCTCGGCCAGGTTCATCACCGCCTGCATCACGTGCTCGATCATCAGCACCGTGACGCCACCGTCCGCGATGCCCCGCACCACCGGGATCATTTCGGTGATTTCCTGCGGATTCAGCCCGGCCAGCACTTCGTCGAGCAACAGCAGCTTCGGCCGCGTCGCCAGGGCGCGCGCCAGTTCCAGCCGCTTGCGGCCGGCCACCGTCAGGTCGCCGGCCGGCCGGTCGAGCAACGGCGCCAGGCCGACCCTCGCTGCCACGTCTTCCGCGGCGGCCAACGCCGCACGGCGCCTCGGCTCGTGCAGGTGGGCGCCGACCGCGATGTTCTCGCGCACGGTCTGCGCGGCGAACGGCTGCACGATCTGGAAGGTGCGGGTCATGCCGGCGCGCGCGTTCAGGTGCGGCGGCACGCCGGTGATGTCGCGCCCATCGAAGCGAACGGTGCCCGCGTCGGGCTTCAGGAAGCCCGACATCAGCGCGAAGAGGGTCGTCTTTCCCGCGCCGTTCGGACCGATCAGCGCGGTCAGCGAGCCGGGCGGCACCGCGAGGCTCACGTCCCGGACCGCGCGCAGCCCGCCGAACGCGATCGACAAACCGTGCAGCGCGAGCAGCGGCTCAGCCATTGCGCCGCCCCTTCCACGCGTCGCGGACCGAAGCCCCGAGCCCGGAGATGCCGCGCGGCAGGAACATCACGATCACCACGAGCACGATGCCGTAGACCACCATGTTGATGCCCGGCAGCTGTCCGACCAGGTTGCGCGTGACGTCGGCCAGCAGGTGCAGCAGCGTCGCGCCGAGCAACGGCCCCCAAAGCGTACCCATCCCGCCGACGATCGCGCCCACCAGCGCCTCGACCGACACGTGCGGCCCGAAGGCGATGGCCGGGTCGATGTACTGGAACACCTGCACGTAGAACGCACCGGCCGCGCCCATGAACGCGCCCGACAGCGCGATCGCGCCGAGCTTGGTGCGGTAGGGATCGACGCCGACCGCGCGCGCCGCGTCCTCGTTGTCGCGCACCGCCTGCAGCGACGCGCCGAAGCGCGAGTGCCGCATCCAGCTCGTCACCAGCAGCGCCGCGACGACGAAGGCGAGCGCCAGTGCGACGTAGCCCTTGCGCGACGCAAACTGCATGTTGGCTGCGCCTTCCTGCAGCGGCACCATCAGCCCGACGCCGCCGCCGGTGAACCCGACCGACAGCGCCAGGATGCGGAAGACCTCCGCGAACGCCAGCGTGACCAGCGCGAAGTACGAGCCGCGGAGCCCGTACCGGAAGCTGAGCGCGCCGACGAGCAGGCCGACCGCGCCGGCCGCCAGCACCGCGAGCGCCAGCGCGGCCCAAGGGTTCGCGCCGCCCTGCATCTGCGCAATGGCCTGCACGTAGGCGCCGGTGCCGAAGAACAGCGCGTGCCCGAAAGAGAACTGCCCGCCGTAGCCGCCGAGCAGGTTCCAGGCCTGGGCGAGCAGCGCGGCATACAGCGCCATCATGACGAAGTTGAGCCAGACGCCCGAGTCGAGCCACAGCGTTGCGACGCCGACCAGCGCGGCGAAGGCGCCGATCGCGACGAGGTCGCGCGCCGCACCCGCCGGCCGAGGTCCGGCCGCGCTCACGCGCGCGCCCCGAACAGGCCCTGCGGCCGAAACAACAGCACGGCGATGAAGATCAGGAAGATGCCGATCTGGCCTAGCGACTCGCCGAGGAACAACCCGCCGAGCGATTCGACGACGCCGATCAGCAGGCCACCGACGAGCGCGCCCGCGAAGCTGCCCATGCCGCCCAGCACGACGATCGTGAACGCCACCAGCACGAAGCCGGAGCCGACCTGAGGGTTCACGTAATACGCCGGCAGCAGGAAGCAGGCCGCGGCGCCGAGGCAGGCCAGGCCGATTCCGAAACTCATCGCATAGACGTGGTCGACGTCGATGCCCATCAGCTTGGCGCCGTGCTTCTCCTTTGCGACCGCGCGGATCGCGCGGCCGAGGTCGGTGCGCTCGACGATCCAGATCAGGATCGCCGACGCGGCCAGTGCGCCGGCGAACGCCACCAGCTTGGGCAACGCGATCATCGCCGGACCGATCGGCACCGTCGCCAGCGTGTACGCGGTGTCGATGGTTCGCGTGTCGCTCTTGAAGACGATCAGCGCCAGGTTCTCCATCACGATCGACAGGCCGAGCGTGACCAGCAGGATGTTCTCGTCACGGCCGTGGCTCGCGCGGTTGACGATCCCGCGCTGCAGAAGGTAGCCGAGCGCGAACATCGCCGGCACCACGATCGGCAGCGCCAGGTAAGGATCGATGCCGAACTGCGCCTTCAGCAGGTAGACGGCGTACAACGCCACCATCAGTGCCGCGCCGTGCGCGAAATTGATGATGTGCAGCACGCCGTAGATCAGCGTGAGGCCGAGCGCAATCAGCGCGTAGACCGCGCCGGTGGTCAATCCGTTGAGGACCGACGGGAACAGGATGCCGAATTCGAACATGGCGGGTTCGGCGCAAGCACCGGTCCGGACGCGTTGCGCCCGACCCGCGGCCTCACGCCCGCAGCGGGAAGATCGGCTCGGCTTCGCGGAAATCGCGCGGCACGATGACGCGGATGTCGCCCTTGATCACCTGCGTCATCAGCGGCTGCGCGCCCTGGTTCTGGCCGTTGACGAACTTCGTCGGCCCATACGGCATGAAGTGGTCGGCGAAGGTGCTCGAGGCCAGCGCGTCCATGATCGCGGCGCGGTCGGCGCTCTTCGCGCGCTCGATCGCGTCGGCCAGCAGCCGCACCGCGGTGTAGGTCATGAAGACCTCGTAGCTGTAGAACAGCCCCTTCGCCTCGACGCGCTTCTTCAGGTCGAAGCTTCGCTTGTCCTTCGGGTTGAACCAGTGGTTGCAGTCGATGATGCCGTTGGCCGCTTCGGGGAACTCCTTGACGAACTTGTAGCTCGACGCCGCGCCTCCCAGCACCGAGTAGATCGCCTTCGGCAAGACCTTCTGCTGCTGCATCGTGCGCACCAGCAGCGCGTACTCGTTGTAGTAGTTGGCCGGGATCACGATGTCGGGATTCACCGACTTCATGCGCAGCACGATGTTGTTGAAGTCACGCGTGGGGTTGGCGTGCTTGACCACTTCCTTCACTTCGTAGCCATAACCGGGCAGCTCGCGCGCCAGCAGGTTCGCGGTGCCGGTGCCGAAGAGGCTCTCCTCGTGGATGATCATCACGGTCTTCGCCGGCTTGCCCGCCGCGGCGTTGAGCACGTGCAGGTTCGCCACCGCCGACTGCGCGCAGGTGCGGTAGCCGGGACCGAAGCGGAAGGTGTTCTTCAGGCCGCGCTCGACGATCTGGTCGGCCACGCCGACGTCGACCACGTGCGGCAGGTTGTGCTTCGCCGCCGCCTGCGTCGTAGCCAGGCAGATCGCGCTCGCGAAGGCGCCCACCACCGCCGAGCAGCCGGCCTCGTTCATCTTCTCGATCTC
>DAORSF010000090.1:4021-6953 GCA_035443405.1 Burkholderiaceae bacterium
GCCACCACGGCGTCGGCGAGCCGCGCCGAGATCGACTGCGTCGCACGCCCGATGCGCACGCCGGACTCCTCCAGCAGGACCAGGATCGGCTTCCTGGCCAGTTCGCGCCGGCCGAAGCCGCGCGCCAGTTCGGCAGGCACGTGGGTCGTGATGTGCGACAGTGGTCCTTCGCGCGTCGAGCGCACGCGCACCGCCTTCTGCACCGGCGCGCCGGAGGCGATCGCCAGCGCGCGCGCGACGGCCTCGGGCGCCGGCAGCACTTCGCACTCGAGCACCCGCACCGAAGTGGCAAGCCCCATGCTGACGATGTTCTCCAGCAGCCCGGTCAGTTTCGCGCTCGCGGCGCGGGGCGCGCCGCCCTTGCGACCGGGGCGGCGTACCGCCACCGTCCCGCGCCCCGGCGAGCGAGCGATCATGCCTTCGGCCTCGAGCCGCTCGAGAGCCCTGCGCACCGTCACGCGGGCGACACCGAACTCGCGGGTGAGCTGCAGCTCGCCCGGCACGCCGTCGGCATAGCGCCCCTCCTCGAGCTGCTCGCGCAGCACGAGGTAGATCTGGTGGTACTTCGGCAGCGGCAGCGTCGCGTTCATGGGGAGGGCACCAGCCTGAATCGGTTCCATTGTCCTGTCAATAAGACAGATGCGGGACACATGCGGGACAGATGGGGAACAGATGCGGCCACGGCGTCGCGAACGGCGTGCCCCTCCACCGGGTCAGGCAGGCGTCGTGCGACGGTATGGCGGTCCGGGAGCGGCCGGGCGACGCGAGGTAGACTGCTCGCGCTGCAGCAGACTTCGGCAACAACAGACCATCGGGGAGCAGGAAGATGAACGGAACCCTTGCACGCAAGCTGTCGGTGGCGATCGCCGCGTTGGCGCTGTCGTCGGGCCTGGCCATGGCGCAGGGCAGCGGATCGAAGCCGGCGGATCCGAAGGCGCAGGCAAACCAGCACGCACCTGCCGCCGAGAAGCTCGACATCAACACCGCCAGCGCCGAGCAGCTCGAAGCGCTCAAGGGCGTCGGCCCGGTGCGCGCCGCGGCGATCGTCAAGGGACGCCCCTACAAGGGCAAGGACGACCTGGTGCGCCGCAAAGTGATCCCGCAGTCCGTCTACGACGAGATCAGCGACCAGATCATCGCGAAACAGAAGTAGCGGCGCGAGGGCGCGGGCCGGCCGTCCGCGCCGCCCCTGCAGGGGGACGATCGCAGCGTTGTTGGCTCCTAGCTGAAGTACGCCTTGCGCACGTACTGGTCGACCATCCGCTCGGTGTTGAAGAACGAGCCGTTGAGCGCGATCGCGTGGCGCATCACGTCGATGTAGCGGTCCTGGTCGCGGTAGAACATCGGCAGGACCACGGTCTCGAGCTTGTTGTACAGCGACTGGGCGTCGAAGCTGCGTTCGTCGACGCCGGGGGAATTGCCGTTTCCGTCGGCGGGTCCGCTGATCGCCCAGCCGGTGACGTTCTCGATGCAGCCCTCGATCCACCAGCCGTCGAGCACCGACAGCTGCGGCACCCCGTTCATCGCCGCCTTCATCCCGCTGGTGCCCGACGCCTCCAGCGGCGGCTGCGGCGTGTTCAGCCACAGGTCGACCCCGCCGACCATCCGCTTCGCGGTCGCGATGTCGTAATCCTCGAGATAGGCGACCCCCAGCTTGCCCCTCAGCTGCGCGACGTGCTCGAAGACCCGGCGGATCAGTTCCTTGCCGCCGCTATCGCGCGGATGCGCCTTGCCGCCGAAGATCAGCTGGATCGGGCCCTGGGTCTGGTGCAGTGCCAGCAGTCGCTGGAGGTCGTGGAACAGCAGGTCCGGGCGCTTGTAGGTCGTCGTGCGGCGCGCGAAGCCGATCGTGAAGGTGTTCGAGAACAGTCCCGCCCCGGTTCGCTGGTTCACCCATGCCATCAGGTCCTGCTTCGCCGCCTGGTGCGCCGCCCACAGTTCGTGCCGCGGGATGCCGAGCGCATAGCGCAGGCTCGCGTTGTCAGCGCGCCACACGGTGATGTGCCGGTCGAGCACTGCCTGGATGCGCGGCGAGATCCAGAAACCCGCGTGAACGCCGTTGGTGATCGAGTCGACCTTGTACTGGGCGAACATCTGGCGCGAGATCTCGCCGTGCTTGCGTGCGACGCCGTTGACGAAGTGGCTGTTGTCCAGCGCGAGGTAGGTCATGTTCAGCACGTTGTCGAGGCAGAACTCGGCCGCACGCTCGTCGTAGGCGCCGTGGTAGTCGGTCAGCACGCGGCGCACCAGCGACAGCCGGAACTGGTCGTGGCCGGCCGGCACCGGCGTGTGCGTCGTGAACACGCACATCGGCTTGACCGCCACGGCGATCTCGCGCGTCACCGCGGAGAGGCCGCGGCGCTGCATTTCCTCGTAGCCGAGCTCGAGCACGAGCAACGCCGCATGCCCCTCGTTCATGTGGAAGCGCCGGATCTGGTCGTACCCGAGCGCGCGCAGCATGCGCACGCCGCCGATCCCGAGGATGATCTCCTGGCACAGCCGGTAGCGGTCGTCGCCGCCATACAGGTGATCGGTCAGGTGCCGGTCACCGTCGGCGTTTTCCGGCAGGTCGCTGTCGAGCAGCAGCACCGGCACCGAGGCGCCGGCGACGCCGCGGACGTCGTAGCGCCAGGCGCGCAAGGCGACATCGCGGCCCTCGATGCTCACCTTCGTGCGCACCGGCAGCTCCGCCAGCCGTTCCGCCGGCGACCAGGGCTGCGGCTCTTCGGTCTGCACGCCCTGGGCATCGAGACGCTGGCGGAAGTAGCCCTCGCGATGCACCAGCGTGACCGCGACCATCGGCACGTCGCCGTCGGCGGCCGAGCGGATCGTGTCGCCGGCCAGCAGGCCGAGGCCGCCGCTGTACGTGGGAAGCGACTCGTCGAGGCCGATTTCCATCGAGAAGTACGCGATCGTGGCGGGGCCGGGCATG
>DAORSF010000091.1:0-2206 GCA_035443405.1 Burkholderiaceae bacterium
CTCGGCTGGGCGCAGTTCGGCGCGCGCGTCGCGCGCGCGGCCAACCTGCTGCGCTCGCTCGGCATCGGCCAGGGCGACAAGGTCGCCACCGTGCTCGGCAACTCGATCGCGGCGCTCGAACTGATCTGGGCCGCACCGGCCGTGGGCGCGGCGCTCGTGCCGCTGTCGCCGCTCATGATGCCTGCCGGCCTGGCGAGCCTGCTGCGCGACTCGGACGCGAAGTGCCTGGTGAGCCAACGCTCGATGCTGGCCACGCTCCACGCGATCCGCGCCGATCTCGCGCCGCTGCTGCCCGGCCGCGTGCTGTTGGCCGACGGCGCCGCGGGCGACTTCGGCGACTACCGTGCGCTCGCCGCGGCGCAGGCGGAGACCCTGGTGCCCGCGCGCTGCGGCCCCGACGATCTCTTCAACATCATGTACACGAGCGGCACCACCGGGCTGCCCAAGGGCATCATGCACAGCCACTACGTGCGCTCGATGTACTGCCTGCTGATGGCCTGCGCCTACCGTTTCACGCCCGAATCGCGCACGCTGCACGCCGGAGCCATCGTCTTCAACGGCGCCTACGTGACGCTGATGCCCACCTTCTACCTCGGCGGTGCCTACTTCCTGCTGAAGCAGTTCGACGCCGACGCGACGATCGCGACCATCGAGCGCGAGCGCATCACCCACATCATGCTCGTGCCGGCGCAGATCATCGCGATCCTCGGCTCGAAGCACTACCGCCCCGAGCGACTCGCGTCGCTCGAGTGCATCGTCTCGCTCGGCGCGCCGCTGCTGCAGCAGCACAAGGACCGCCTGAACGCGGACCTGCCGAACCGGTTCTACGAACTGTACGGCCTCACCGAAGGATTCGTCACGATCCTCGACCGCGAAGACGCCGCGCGCAAGTCCGGATCGGTCGGGCGCCCGACGCAGTACTTCGAGATGCGGATCGTCGGCGACGACGGGCGCGACCTGCCCCCCGGAGAGATCGGCGAGATCGTCGGCCGCGGCCCGATCCTGATGCAGGGCTACTACAAGCGTCCGGACCTCACTGCGCAGGCGATCCGCGACGGCTGGCTGTACTCCGGCGACATGGGCTTCGTCGACGCCGAGGGCTACCTGCACCTGGTCGACCGCAAGAAGGACATGATCGATTCGGGCGGAATGAAGGTCTACCCGAAGGACGTCGAGGAGATCGCCGCGCGCCACCCCGCGATCCGCGAAGTGGCGGTGTTCGGCGTTCCGCACGACAAGTGGGGCGAGACGCCGGTGGCGGCGGTGATCCTCGAGGAAGGCGCGCGGCCCACGGCGGACGAACTTCGCGACTGGATCAACGAGCGCGTCGCGGCCCGCTACCAGCGCGTCTCGGAAGTCGTGATCCTGAACGACTTCCCGCGCAGCGCGGCCGGCAAGACCCTCAAGCGCGAGCTGCGCGATCCCTACTGGGCCGGTCGGGACCGGAAGATCTAGGTTCGTTTCCGCCTCACGCCGCCGACTCGGTCACCAGCTCGCGCCTGACCAGCACGGCCGTATTGCGCGGCACGACCGCACCGCCACGCGCCAGCAGGTGCGTCTTCGTGAACGCCGCGCCGAACAGCAGGATCAGCGACGAGTAGTAGACCCACAGCAGGATCAGCACCACCGAGCCGGCGGCACCGTAGGTCGAGGCGGTCGCGGTGTGGGCGAGATAGGCGGCGATGCCGTAGCGCCCGAAGGTGAACAGCAGGGCGGTGACCAGCGCCCCGACGGCCACGTCGCGCCAGCGCAGCACCACGTCGGGCAGCACCTTGAAGATGGCCGCGAACAGCAGCGCGACCGACAGCAGCGAGAGCAGCAGGTCGGCGCCCGTCAGCAGCGTCGCGACTGCCGGCGCGAACCGGTCGGTGAACGCCAGCACCGCGCGCAGGACGACGCCGGCCAGCAGCGACACCAGCAGCACGAAGCCGATCGCCAGCACGACGGTCAGCGACAGCAGGCGGCTCATCAGCAGCGCGAACACGGTGTTGCGCTTCGGGCGCGCGGCCACGCCCCAGATCGCGTTGAGCGACAACTGCATCTCGCCGAACACCGTGGTGGCGCCGGCCAGCAGCGCGGCCACGCCGAGCAGCGTCGGCAGCAGGCCCGACTCCTGGATGCGCGAGCGCGCGACCGCCTGCTCGACCGCCTGCGCGGCCTGGCGTCCCATCACGTCCTGCAGTTGCGCGACGATCTGGCCCTGCGC
>DAORSF010000091.1:2306-6942 GCA_035443405.1 Burkholderiaceae bacterium
GCGCCGATCGCATTGAAGGCGCGCACGACGCGCGCGCCGGGAAGCAGCTGCGCCGACGCGAGACCCGCGCCCTTCCCGCGCGCCCAGGTCGCGATCTCGCCGTCGCGCCCGACGAAGGGGTTGCAGGTGTCGATCACCACCTTGCCCCCGATCAGTCCCGCCAGGTCCTTGCCGACCTCGGGCAGCGACCGGTACGGCACCGAGATCATCACCACCTCGCCGAAGGCGGCGGCCTCGCGCGGCGTGCCGGCGCGCGCGTTGGGACCGGTCTTGGCGGCAAGCTCGCGGTCGTGCTCGAGGTTGCGCGACGAGAACATCACCTGGTGCCCGGCCTTCGCCCAGACGCGGCCGAGCGCGCCGCCGACGTTGCCCGAGCCGACGATGCCGATCTTCAGCTTCGCGTCGCCGGCGGTCGCGGCGCGCGCCGCCAGCGGCAGTCCGTTCAGCGCCAGCCCCGCCGGGGCGAGCGCGGCCAGGTGCAGGAATCCCCGGCGTTGGCGATTCGTCTCACGTCTCATGATGGCCTCCGGAAGGTGGGCCGGCAGGGGCGGCGCGGCGCCGCGCTTCTCACGCCGCGGGCAGCGACTCGACCAGCTCGATCATCCGCCTGCGCATCGCTTCGTCCGGCAGCGGGCCGGTCGCGGCGCCCATGTTGTCCGAAAGGTTGTCCGGCCGGCTGGTGGCCGGCGTGATGGACGTGACCGCCGGATGGCTGGCGACGTACTTGAGGAAGAACTGCGCCCACGAGTTTGCGCCGAACTCGCGCGCCCATTGCGGCACGCTGCGTCCTGCAACACGCCGCCACAGGCGCGTGCGGCCGAACGGCGCGTACACGAGCACCCCGATTCCCCGGTCGCGCGCCAGCGGCAGGATCGCCTGCTCTGCGTACCGATCGTCGATCGCGTAGTTCGTCCCGATGAAGTCGATCGGCTCGCTGCGCATCGTGCGCAGCAGTTCGTCGTACTGGCTCTCGAAGGTCGTGGTCACGCCGATGTAGCGCACGCGCCCCTTGTCCTTCGCCTCCCGAAGGATCGGCAGCTGGGTGCGCAGGTCGCCCAGGTTGTGCACCTGCACCAGGTCGATGGCCGGCTTGCCGATGCGCCGGAACGAAGTGTCGAGCTGGCTGCGCGCCGCCGCCGGATCGGCACGCCCGCCGCCGAAGCCCGCGACGTTGAGCTTGGTCGCCCAGAAGATCTGCTGCGCGACGCCGAGCTCCCGCGCGATGCGTCCGGCGACCTCCTCGGACGCGCCGTAGGCCGGCGCGGTGTCGAACACCGTGCCGCCGAGCGCGACCATGCGCGCGAGCACCTCGCGCAACGCGGTCACGTCCTCGCTGCGCGCAACCTGCGAGAACGTGGCCGAGCTGCCCAGGCCGACGATCGGCAACCGCTCGCCCGTGGCGGGAATCGCCCGCGTGAGCAGCCCCGTCTTCGTCGTTGCGCCCGCGAATACCGCGCGCGCATCGAGCGCGAGCAACCCAGCCCCGGCCGCGGTCCGCTGCAGCCACTTCCGTCGTGTCGTCATGTCGTCACTCCTTGCGCCCGCCCGGCGCGTCGCGCCTGCGTGCGCTGCGCGACCCCCAGCCACAGGCCGAGCGCCATCCACACCAGCGCCAGCGGCACTGCGAAAGCCGCCAGCGCCGCCAGTCCCATGCCGAGCCGCCCCAGCAGGCCCTCGGCTTGCGCACCGACGACGTCGCCGGCCCGGTAGACGAACGTGTCGATGAAGGCCTTCGCCTTGTAGCGCTCGGCGCGCGAGACCGTGGTGAACAGGGTCTCGCGCGCCGGCCGCATGATGCCGCGCTGCACCGCGCGGAAGCTCGCCTCGAACGCGACCAGCGCCGCGAGCGAGCCGGCGATCGCCAGGCCGATGAACCCCAGCGCCGCGGTCAGCGGCAGCAGCGCGAGCGCGACCGACGCGCCGAGCCGCTTCATCAGGTGCCCGGTGACCACCGCCTGAAGCACCAGCGTCGCCACCTGCGAGATCATGTCGATGCGCGCAAACGCTGCGGTGCGCAGGTCGAGATCCGTTCCCAGTGCAGCCACCATCTGCAGGCGCGTGAAATAGATGAAGGTGGCCATCACCGCGAGGATCAGCACGTAGGCGCAGATCGCGAGCAGGTAAGGCGACCGGAACACCGCCCCGAAGCCTTCCCACGCGCTGCCGCCGATCACCGACTGCACGTCCGGCGCCAGCGCGCCGCCATGATCGCCGGCGTCCGACTCGCTCCGCAAGCGCACGAGCCACCACGCCGCACCCAGCGCGAGCACGAGGAAGGCGGCCGCGACCAGCAGCAGCGCCGGCGTCCCGATCGGCCTGGCCAGCATGCTCGCGAGCCACGGGCCGAAGATCGCGCCCAGCGTGCCGCCCACCGCGATCGCGCCGAACAGGCGCTTGCTCTGCTCGAGCGAGAAGCGGTCGGCCATCAGCGCCCAGAACAGCATCGTCGCGAACAGGTTGAAGACGCTGAACCACACGTAGAAGACCTGGCCGGTGCGCTCGCCGACGCTGGCGGGCGCCAGCGTGAGCAACCCGTAGAAGCCCAGCAGGCCGGCGGCGAAGAACAGGTAGGTCGCGCCGATGAACGCGAGGCGGCGAAAGCGGCTGACCAGCAGCCCGAACACCGGATTGACCAGCAGCGTGACGACGACGGTCCCGATGAACAGCCAGCGGATCTCGTCCATGCCGCGCTGCATGCCGAGCGCCTCGCGCGCCGGCCGCAGGACCATCAGCGCGGTGAGCACGCAGAAGAAGAACAGGCCGGCGACGAGCACCGGCGCGAGCTCCTCGCGACGGATGTTGGAGAACCGCTGAAGAAGCGCGGCAGGCATGCAGGCTCGTCGGTTCGGGCTCCGCCGAAACGGGCCTCGCGGGAACTCTAGCGCAAGGGTCGCAGGCGGGCGCCATTGCCTGACAGCTTTGGAGTGGCTGACGACGTCTGCTGCAGGCGGCCTGATTTCGCCTTTTCTCCCCTTGCTGCGGCCGCGCCGACTAGGAGTCTTGCTCCCGCCAGGCGCGCTCCGGACGCGCGAGCACCACCGCGAAGCGCTCGTGCTCGTCGAGCCAGCGTCCCTGCACCGCGAACCCCGCGCGACCGAGCAGCTCGGCGAAGTCCGCCAGCCGATACTTGTACGAATCCTCGGTGTGGATCCGCTCTCCCGCAGCGAACCGACGCTCGCCCCCGGGCCAGGTCACCCGCACGGCGCGCCGCGCCTCCAGGTGCATCTCGATGCGGCCGTGCGTCGCATCGAACAGCGCGACGTGCCGCCAGTCGGCGAGGACGAAATCGGTGCCGGCGATCCGGTTGGCGTGACGCAGCACGTTGAGGTTGAAGGCGGCGGTCACGCCGAGCGCGTCGTCGTAGGCCGCCTCGAGCGTCTGCGCGTCCTTCGCGAGATCGATACCGACCAGCAGCCCCCCTGTGTCGTCGAGAAGCGCGCGCAGTCCTGCAAGAAAGCGCTGCGCCTCGTCCGGCAGGAAGTTGCCGATCGACGAGCCCGGATAGAAGAACAGGCGCCCGTGCCGCGCGATTCGCTCCGGCAGGTCGAGCGGCTCGACGAGGTCGGCGCCGACACCGGTCACCACGACGTGCGGGAAGCGGCTCTGCAGGGCTTCGAGCGAACGCCGAAGGTACTCGACCGAGATGTCGACGGCCACGTACTCACGCGGCCGCAGCGCCGAAAAGAGCCGCGCGGCCTTCTCGCCATTGCCCGCGCCCAGGTCGATCAGCGTGCATCCGGGCCGCCCGAAGGCGGCCGCGATCTCGCGATCGCACGCGGCGAGGATCGACCGCTCGGCGCGCGTCGGGTAGTACTCGTCGAGCTCGGTGATCGCCTCGAACAGCGCCGAACCCAGCGTGTCGTAGAAGTACTTCGGCGGAATCGACGCGTTCGGCACGCGCAGGCCCGCGAGCAGTTCGTCGCGGCCGGCGACGACCGGTGGCGCGCGCAACGCGACGACGCGCGGCGCGGGACCCGACGGCGCGACCGACGCCGACGCCAGGGTGAACGCGGTCGGCATGCGGGAACCCGGGCTCAGGCGAGGTTCTCGTGGATGCAGAGGGTGTTGCCCTCGGTATCCCTGAACCAGGCCGCCTTCTCCGAGCCAAGCACGCAGACGTGGTCGACCGTCCTGAGGCCCGGGAGATCGTAATCTTCGAACACGACGCCGCGCGACGCCAGTTCGGCGATCTCGGCCGCGATATCCGCGACCTCGAAGCTGACCGCCGTGTGCTCGGCGCGCGTGCCCTCCGGCTTCGGGAACAGCGCCAGCGTGGCACCGCCGCAGGTGTACTTGAACTTGCCGTCGGGCGAACTGCCCAGCGGCGTCAGGCCGAGCTTGCCTTCGTAGAAGCGGCGCGCCCGTTCCAGGTCGATCACCGGGAGCATCGTCGTGACGGGAGTGTTTGCGAGCATGCGAGCCTCCATGCCGTCGGGAACGAGCCGCCGATTATCCGCCTGCGATCGACGCGAGGAAAGCGCCGCGACGACGACCCGCCGTCGACCTCAGGCGCGGTCGCGCGCCAGCCGCAGGCCGGAGAACTGCCAACGCTGGTGCGGATAGAAGAAGTTGCGGTAGGTCGGCCGCAGGTGCCCGGCCGGCGTCGCGCACGATCCGCCGCGCAGCACGTACTGCC
>DAORSF010000092.1:0-6928 GCA_035443405.1 Burkholderiaceae bacterium
GTGGTGCGCATGCAGCCGATGGCGGTCGACGTCCCCGGTGCGCGCACCGAGCTGGGGTTCCCGCCGAAGTACGGTGCGGACACGGCGCGCGTGCTGACCGAAGCCGGCTACTCGGCCGACGAGGTCGACGCGCTGCGCAGCAAGGGGGTGGTGGCCTGAAGGGTTGATCGCCGCGGCGGCCGCTGCGGCGTGCGGAAACGACGACGAGGCGCGACCGGCGGCACACAACGGCGGCGCGAGCAGGGAGACAGGATGCGCATCGCGGTACTCGGAGGCGGACACGGCTGCTACGCGGCGGCGGCCGACTTGTCCGAGCAGGGACACGAGGTTCGGCTGTGGCGGCGCGACGCGGCGGCACTGGCGCCGGTCGCCGGCACGCGCAGCATCGTGCTGCGCGACTTCCGCGGCACGCGCGCGGTGCCGTTGGCGCTCGCCAGCGCCGACATCGCAGCCGCGGTGCGCGGCGCCGAACTGGTGATCGTGCCGACGCCGGCCTTCTCGCAGCTCGACATCGCGCGCGCCATGGCGCCGCACCTCGCGGACGGCCAGGTGGTGTTCCTGCCCCCGGGCACCTTCGGCAGCTACGCGATGGCGCGCGCGCTGCGCGAAGCCGGCAACCGCGCCGAGGTCGCGTTCGCCGAGACCGGCACCCTGCCGTACCTCGCCCGCAAGCACGGCCCGGCCGACGTGGCGATCACGACCCGCGCCACCCGCCTGCCGACCGGCGTGTTCCCGGCGCGCGCCAGCGAGCGAGCCCGCGCGGTGATCGCGCGGGCCTATCCGTCGATCGAACCGGTCGAAGACGCGCTGTCGGGCGCGCTGATGAACGCCGGGCCGATCATCCATCCGCCGCTGATCGTGATGAACGCCGCGCCGCTCGAGCATTTCGAGCGCTGGGACATCCACAACGAGGGCACGCAAGCGTCGGTGCGACGCGTCACCGACGCGCTCGACGCCGAGCGCGTCGCGGTTCGCGAGGCGCTGGGCTACGCGGCGCCGCACTTTCCGCTCGCCGACCACTACACCACCGACCGCTGGATGTACGGCAACGCGCACGACAAGCTCGTCGACAGCGGCGACTGGCGCGAGCACATCGACCTCGCCACGCATCGCTACATGCGCGAGGACGTCGCGTACGGACTGGCATTCCTGGTGTCGGTCGCCGACTGGGCGAACGTGCCCTGCCCGATCGCCCGCGGCCTGCTGGCGATCGGCGGTGCGATCGTCGGCGAGGACCTGTCGCGCGGCCCGCGCACGCTGGCCGGACTGGGCCTCGCCGGGCTCGATCGCGACGCGATGCACCGGTTGCTCGACAACGGGTTCGACGCATGAGCGCCGCAGGCACCGCGCGCGAAACCATCGCGGCGCTCGGCGCCGGCCGGATGGGGCGCGGCATCGCGACCGCGTTCGCCTATGCCGGCCACGCCGTCTGGCTGGTCGACGTCAAGCCGCGTCCGGCAGAGCAGGCGGACGGCCTGCGGCAGGCGGCGCTGGCCGAGATCGACGCGTCGCTCGCCGCGATGGCCCGATGGGGCGCGTTCGACGACGCACTTCGCCCGGCGATCCTGCGCCGGGTGCGGTTCGCGGCGCGCGACGAGGCGCCGGCGGCACTGGCCGGCGCGGACGCGGTGTTCGAGGGCGTGCCCGAGGTGATCGAGGCCAAGCGCGAGGCCCTCGCGTTCGCCGCGCCGCACCTGCGGCCCGACGCCCTGCTCGCCTCGACCACGTCGACCTTCCTGGTCACCGAACTCGCCGCCTTCGCGCCGCGGCCGCAGCGCTTCCTGAACGCGCACTGGCTCAACCCCGCGCACGTCGTTCCGCTGGTCGAGCTCAGCGCCCACTCCGGCACCGCGCCCGAGGCAGCCCGCGCGCTGTCGGGGCTGCTGGCGCGCATCGGCAAGGTGCCGGTGAGCTGCGCGGCAGCGCCGGGCTACATCGTCCCGCGACTGCAGTCGCTGATCATGAACGAAGCCGCCCGCATGATCGAACAGGGCGTCGCCAGCGCCGAAGACATCGACCGCGCGACCCGCTACGGCCTGGGCTTCCGCTTCGCCAACATGGGCGTGGTGGAGTTCATCGACTTCGGCGGCAACGACATCCTGTACTACGCGAGCCGCTACCTCGCGCAGGCGCTGGGCGACCCGCGCTACGCATCGCCGGCGATCGTCGACCGGCACATGCGCGAGGGCCGCAACGGGCTGCGCGACGGCAAGGGCTTCTACGACTTCGCCGGCGTCGACGTCGACGCCTATCGCAGCGAAGCGCTCGGGCGCATGCTGGGCATGCTCGCGCACCTCGGCCTGCTGCGCCCGCCCGATCCCGGATGAAAGCCACCCCGCCAGTCGCAATTTCCCGCCCGTCCTGCAAGCGATCCATCAAGGAGGAATCATGAAACGCCAGCTGTTCGCCGCACTCGCCGTCATCGCGGGTGCGCTCGCGGCCACCCCCGCCAGCGCCGAAATCACCGTCGGCGTGTCCCTCGGCACCACCGGACCGGGCTCGTCGCTCGGCATCCCGTACAAGAACGCCTTCCAGCTGCTGCCGAAGACGCTCGGCGGCGAGCCGGTCAAGTACATCATCCTCGACGACGAGTCGAAGCCCGACAACGCCGCCAAGAACGCGCGCAAGTTCGTCACCGAAGACAAGGTCGACGCCATCATGGGCTCCAACGGCGTGCCGTCGGCGGTCGCGATGACCGCGGTCGCCGCCGAGTCGAAGACGCCGATGATCGCGCTCACGCCGGTCCCGCCGCTGGCGCCCGACCGGCTGCAGTGGACCTTCGTCGTGCCGCAGACCACCGAGCTGATGATGAGCGCCGTCGTCGAGCAGATCAAGGCGCGCGGGGTCAAGACCGTCGGCTACATCGGCTTCTCCGACACCTGGGGCGACCTGGTCTACAACGCGATCACCGCGCTGGCGCCGGCAGGCGGCTTCAAGGTCGTGACCAACGAGCGCTACGGCCGCGCCGACACCAGCGTGACCGGCCAGGTGCTGAAAGTCATGGCCGCCAACCCCGACGCGGTGGTGGTCGGCGGCTCGGGCTCGCCGGGCGCAACGCCGCACATCGCGCTGGCCGAGCGCGGCTACAAGGGCCCGATCTACCACAACCACGGCACCGTCAACCTGCCGTTCATCCAGAACGGCAAGAAGGCGGTCGAGGGCGCGATCGCTCCCACCGGCGCGCTGATCGTGGCCGAGGAACTGCCCGACAACTTCCCGACCAAGGCGGTGTCGCTCGATTTCGTCAAGCGCTACGAGGCCGCCTTCGGACCGGGCAGCCGCAACGCCTTCGCCGGCTACAGCTTCGACGGCGTGCAGCTGCTCGACGCGGCGGTGCCGGTGGCGCTGAAGAAGGCCAGGCCCGGCACGCCCGAGTTCCGGGCGGCGCTGCGCGACGCGCTCGAGAACGTGCGCAACGTGGTCGGCACTCACGGCGTCTACAACATGAGCCCGTCGAACCACAACGGGCTCGACGAACGCGCGCGGGTGCTTGTGCGGGTCGAGAACGGCGCCTGGCGGCTGCTGAAGTAGGCCCGGAGCGGACATCACGATGACCGCGGACATCGCCCTCTGGCTGGTGCAGGATGGCGTCACCAACGGCGCCATCTATGCGCTGCTCGCGCTCGCACTGCTCCTGGTGTTCGCGGTCACCCGCGTGATCTTCGTGCCGCAGGGCGAGTTCATCGCCTATTCGGCGCTGTCGCTCGGGCTGTTGCAGGCCGGCCAGGTTCCGGGCACGGTCTATGTGCTGGTCGGCGGCGGCCTGCTGGCGGCGGCCTTCGACATTGCGCTGGCGGTGCGCGAGAAGGCCGTCGGCCGCCTGCCCCGGATCCTCCTGGTCTACGTGGTCGTGCCGGTCGCGATTGCCGCGATCGCGTGGTGGGCGGCGCCGCGCAAGCTCGACATGTGGGCGCAGGTGCTCATCGTGATCGGGCTGGTCGTGCCGCTCGGCCCGATCCTGTACCGGGTCGCGTACCAGCCGCTGGCGAACGCTTCGGTGCTCGTGCTGTTCATCATCTCGATGGCGGCGCACTACGCGCTGACCGGCCTCGGGCTGGTGTTCTTCGGCGGCGAAGGACTGCGCTCGGCGGCGTTCTCGGACGCCAAAGTGAAGCTCGGCGTGCTCGACATCACCGCGCAGAGCGTCCTGGTGGTATCGGCCAGCGTGGTCTGCATGATCGCGCTGTGGCTGTTCTTCGAGCGCACGCTGTACGGCAAGGCGCTGCGCGCGACCGCGATCAACCGGGTCGGCGCGCGCCTGGTCGGCATCCCGACCGAGTTGTCCGGCAGCCTCAGCTTCCTGGTCGCCGCGCTCATCGGCGCGGTGTCCGGCGTGCTGATCGCGCCGATCGCCACGATCTACTACGACACCGGGCTGATGATCGGCCTGAAGGGCTTCGTCGGGGCCATCCTGGGCGGCATGGCCAGCTACCCGCTGGCGGCGGCCGGCGCCGTCGCGGTCGGCCTGCTCGAATCGTTCTCGTCGTTCTGGGCCAGCGCGCTCAAGGAATCGATCGTGTTCACGTTCATCATTCCCGTGCTGGTCTGGCGCTCGCTGACCTCGCGCCACCACGTCGAGGACGAGGAAGAATGATGCGCAAACACGGCGCACTGGCGCTGTTCGTGGCCTTCGTAGCCGTCGCGCCACTGCTGCTGCCGGCCTTCTACGTCACGCTGCTGAACTACATCGGGCTGGCGACGCTGGTCACGCTCGGGCTGGTGCTGCTGACCGGCGTGGCCGGCATCGTCTCGTTCGGCCAGCAGGCCTTCGTCGGGCTGGCCGCCTACACCACTGCGGCGCTCACCGTGCTGATGGGGCTGTCGCCGTGGACCGCGCTCATCGCAGGGCTGGCGCTGACCGCCACGGTCGCGCTCGGGCTCGGCGCGATCACGCTTCGGCTTTCCGGGCACTACCTGTCGATCAGCACCATCGCGTGGGGGATCGCCCTCTACTACCTGTTCGGCAACCTGCCCGGCCTCGGCCAGTACAGCGGCGTCGACAACGTCCCGCCGGTGTCGCTGGCCGGATGGACGCTCGACACCGGCCGCGAGTCCTACTACCTGATCTGGGTCGCCACCGTCGTTGCCCTGATCGCCGCACGCAACCTGCTGGACTCGCGCGCGGGGCGCGCGATCCGGGCGCTGCGCTTTCGCAGCGTGATGGCAGAGAGTTTCGGCATCGACACCGCGTCGCTGAAGCTGCTGGTGTTCCTGTACGCGGCGCTGCTCGCGGGCCTGTCGGGCTGGCTCTATGCGCACTACCTGCGCTTCGTGAGCCCGCATGCCTTCGGCGTCAACGCCGGCATCGACTACCTGTTCATGGCGGTGATCGGCGGCGCGAGCCAGGTCTGGGGCGCTCTGATCGGCGCCTCGATCCTCACCGTGCTCAAGGAATGGCTGAAGGACCTGCTGCCGGCGGTGTTCCAGAAGAGCGGCAACTACGAGATCGTCGTCTTCGGCGTGCTGATGATGCTGCTGCTTCACCGCACGCGCGACGGGCTGGTGCCCGCGCTGGCACGGCTACTGCCGTCCGGGCCGCCGCCGCGAAGACCCGCCGATGCGCCTCCGCTGCCGCGGCGCGCGCAACCGGCAGCCGGCCAGCCGCTGCTCGCGCTGGCCGGCGTGCAGAAGCGCTTCGGCGGCCTGGTGGCAGTCAACGACATGTCGTTCTCGATGAAGAGCGGCGAGATCCTCGGGCTGATCGGGCCCAACGGCGCCGGCAAGAGCACGCTGTTCAACCTGGTGACCGGCGTGCTGGCGGCCAACGCCGGCGAGATCCGCTTCCTCGGCGAGCGCATCGAGCGCGCGACCCAGCGCGACATCGCGCGTCGCGGCGTGAGCCGGACCTTCCAGCACGTGAACCTGGTCAGCTCGATGTCGGTCATCGAGAACGTCGCGATCGGCGCCCACCTGCGCGGCGGCAAGGGGACGGTCGCTGCAATGCTGCGCACCGACCGCGACGAGGAACGTCGGCTGCTCGCCGAAGCCGCGCGCCAGCTCGATCGCGTCGGGCTCGGCGAACACCTGTTCGAACCGGCGGGCAGCCTGCCGCTGGGCCAGCAGCGCATCGTCGAGATCGCCCGCGCGCTGTGCGCCGATCCGGTGCTGCTGCTGATGGACGAGCCGGCCGCCGGCCTGCGCTACGGCGAGAAGCAGGCGCTCGCGGCGCTGATCCGCAAGCTGCGCGACGGGGGCATGAGCATCCTGCTGGTCGAGCACGACATGGAGTTCGTCATGGGGTTGGTGGACCGGCTCGTGGTGATGGATTTCGGCGAGAAGCTCGCAGAGGGGTTGCCGGCCGACATCCAGGCGAACCCCGCGGTCCTCGAAGCCTACCTTGGGGGCATCGAATGAGCGCAGTGCTCGAAGTCGACGGACTGCGCGTCTTCTATCGCAAGGTCGAGGCCTTGCACGGCGTTTCGCTGCGCGTCGAGGAAGGCACGATCGTGACCGTGATCGGGCCCAACGGCGCGGGCAAGACGACGCTGCTCGGCGCGATCATGGGCCTGCTCCCGGCGACCGGCTCGATCCGCTATCTCGGCGCCGACGCGTCGGCCGCGCGCGTGGAGGCGCGCGTCGCACGCGGGCTGTGCCTGGTGCCCGAGCGACGCGAGTTGTTCGGCGAGTTGTCGGTCGAGGACAACCTGCGCCTGGGCGCGTTCCAGCGCGTTCGCCAGGGCGAGCGCGGCGCCGACTCCGACCTCGGCGACGTCTACCAGCGGTTTCCGCGACTCGCCGAGCGCCGGACGCAACTCGCCGCGACGCTGTCCGGCGGCGAGCGCCAGATGCTGGCGCTGGGGCGGGCGCTGATGGGCAAGCCGCGGCTGCTGATGCTCGACGAGCCGAGCCTGGGCCTCGCCCCGCGGATCGTGCGCGAGATCATGCACATCGTCGCCGAGCTGCGAAAGACCGGCGTCTCGATCCTGCT
>DAORSF010000093.1:0-6863 GCA_035443405.1 Burkholderiaceae bacterium
TGACCTTGTACTTGCCGGCGAACTCGACCGAGCGGATCTGCAGCACCTTCGAGCCGAGGCTCGCCATCTCGAGCATCTCCTCGAAGGTGATGCGCTCGAGCCGGCGCGCCTCCGGCACGACGCGCGGGTCGGTGGTGTAGACGCCGTCGACGTCGGTGTAGATCAGGCACTCGTCGGCCTTCAGCGCCGCGGCGATCGCGACCGCCGACGTGTCCGAGCCGCCGCGGCCGAGCGTGGTCACGTGGCCCAGCTCGTCGACACCCTGGAAGCCGGTGACGATGACCACGCGCCCGGCGTCGAGATCGGCGCGCACGCGCGCGTCGTCGATCGACAGGATGCGCGCCTTGGTGTACGCGCTGTCGGTACGCACCGGCACCTGCCAGCCGGCATAGCTGATCGCGTCGGTGCCCAGCGCCTTGAGCGCCAACGCCAGCAGGCCGACCGAAACCTGCTCGCCGGTCGAAGCGATCATGTCGAGCTCGCGCGGATCGGGCTGCGACTGGATTTCGCGCGCCAGCGCGATCAGCCGGTTGGTCTCGCCCGACATCGCCGACGGAACGACCACCATCCGGTGGCCGGCGGCGCGCCACTTGGCGACGCGGCGCGCGACGTTCTGGATGCGCTCGACCGAGCCCATCGACGTGCCGCCGTACTTGTGAACGATCAGTGCCATGGTTGCCGGTGGTGGCGCGGCCGGCGATCGGACCGCGAAAAGCCCGAAATTATACGGCAGGCACGGGCTCGAATCCGGCGCTGCGCGGATCGTCCGGATCGTCCGGCCGCCAGTGCAGGCGCACCGCCTCGCCGCCCTCGGCCGGCGCACCCGACGCATCCATCCCGATCCCCGCCACGTAGAGCAGGCGATTGCCGGTGAACACCGCCGGCATCGCCGCGCGCAGCCACGGCGGTACGCCGCGCTCCTGATACAGGTTCTTCAGCGTGCGGCTCGGCCCGCCGTTTCGCGGGCGCAGTCGCGCGCCGGCGGGCGGCGGCCTGACTTCGAGCGGCTGACCTGCCAGCCAGGCGGCGTCGAGCGCGCCTGGGCCGCTGGCGGGCCGCACGCACAGCCGCCCTGCCCAACCGGGCAACTCGATCGCGGATTCGCCGCGCCAGCGCAACGCCAGTGGCGGCGGCGGGTCACGGCGCCAATCGCGAACGCCCATCGGTTCGGCGCTGACGCGGTCGCGGTAGCGCCGGAAGCGAATCGGCGCGACGACGACGGCCGCGCTCGCCGAGCCGCCGAGCAGCATCTGCGCAACCCATTGCGCGAGCCGCGGCTGCGTGGGCATCGGCACGCCGAGCAGGCGGAACCATTCCCGCACCGCCTCGTTGCGGCGAAACGCCGGCAGCGCGGCCAGCGAACAGCGGTCGATCGAACCGCGGTCGACCGCCAGCCCGGCGGCGGCGAGGTCGGCTTCGGCGACGGCACGCAGCGCGTCGCCGGCGTCGCGCAGCAGCGCAGCGCTGCGCAGCACGTTGTCGCGCAGGCCGGGCACGCCCGCGGCCAGGGCGGGCAGCACGCTCGCGCGCAGCGTCGCGCGCAGGAACGCCTCGTCGGCGTTCATCGGATCGTCGACCCACGCGAGGCCGCGCGCGCGCGCGTACGCGTCGATCACGTCGCGGCCGACGCCCAGCAGCGGCCGCAGCAGCCAGCCTCGTTCGCGCTGCTCGGCCGGCGCCATGCCGCCGAGCGCTTCCGGTCCGCTGCCGCGCGCGAGCCGCATGAAGACCGTCTCGAGCTGGTCGTCGGCGTGGTGAGCGGTGAGCAGCGCCGCCGCCCCGCAGTCGGCGACGGCCCGCCACAGCGCGGCATAGCGCGCGTCGCGCGCCCAGGCTTCGAGGTTCCCGCCACTCGCAGGCGCCGCCCCCAGCCGCGTGTGGCCGAAGCGAACGCGATGGCGCGTCGCCTCGCGATCGCAGAAGGCCAGCCATCGATCGGCCGCCGGCTGCAAACCGTGGTGAACGTGCCAGGCGACGAGTTGCGCCGGCGGACGCAGGCGCGCCAGGACGTCGAGCAGCGCGGTGGAGTCGCGCCCGCCGCTGAACGCGACGAGCAGGATCGAGCGATCGGGAAGCCGGCGCAGCGCCTCGTCGACGGCCGCGCCGAGCGCGCCGCAACCCGAGGCGTCAGCTGGCCCCGATCTCCTTGAACTTGCCATAGTTCATGATGCGCTCGTGCCGCTGCTTGAGCAGTTCCTTCGGGTTCACGCCCTGGAACTGGCGCAGCGCGTCGGACAACGCGCGCTTGAGCAATTGCGTCATCTGTGCCGGATCGCGGTGGGCACCGCCGACCGGCTCGCTGATGATCCGGTCGATGAGACCGAGCGCCTTGAGCCGGTGCGCGGTGATGCCGAGCGTCTCGGCCGCTTCGGGCGCCTGCGCGGCGCTCTTCCACAGGATCGCTGCGCAGCCCTCGGGCGAGATCACCGAGTAGATCGCGTACTGCAGCATCAGCGTGACGTCGCCGACCGCAATCGCGAGCGCGCCGCCCGAGCCGCCCTCGCCGATCACGGTCGTGACGATCGGCACTCTCAGTGCCGCCATCTCGTACAGGTTGCGACCGATCGCCTCGGACTGGTTGCGCTCCTCGGCACCGATGCCCGGGAATGCGCCGGGCGTGTCGACGAAGGTGATCACCGGCACGTCGAACTTCTCGGCAAGCTTCATCAGGCGCAGCGCCTTGCGATAGCCCTCGGGCCGCGGCATCCCGAAGTTCCGGTAGCCGCGCTCCTTGGTGTCGCGCCCCTTCTGGTGGCCGATGACCATCACCGGCTGCCCGTTGAAGCGGGCCAGCCCGCCGACGATCGCCGCGTCGTCGGCGAACTCGCGGTCGCCGTGCAGTTCGTGGAAGTCGGTGAAGATCGCCTGGATGTAGTCGAGGGTGTACGGCCGCTGCGGATGCCGCGCCACCATGGCGACCTGCCACGGCGAGAGTTTCGCGTAGGTGTCTTTCAGCAGCGACAGGCTTTTCTTCTGCAGTCGCTCGACCTCCTCGGCGATGTCGACCACCGAGTCCTCCTGCGCGAAGCGCAACGCCTCGATCTTCTGTTCGAGGTCGGCAACCGACTGCTCGAAGTCGAGAAATGTCGTCTTCATCAGTACTCCACCGGCAACGGGTCCAGGCTTCGCCACAGGTACCAGGTGGCGACGGTGCGCCACGGCCGCCAGGCCTCCCCGATGGCGCGGGCCTCGTCGCGCGAGACCTTCTGCCCGTCCCGATAATTGGTTCCGATGCCCCGCAAGAGGCCGATGTCGTCGACCGGAAAGACGTCGGGGCGCAGGAGATTAAAGATCAGGAACATCTCCGCTGTCCAGCGCCCTATGCCGCGCACGCAACACAGCTCCTCGATGATCGCCTCGTCGTCGGCGGCCGGCCAGTGGGCCGGATCGACCTCGCCGGAGACGAACCGGGCGGCCAGGTCCTTGAGGTACTCGGCCTTGCGCCCGGACAATCCGCAACCGCGCAGCGTCGTCGAACGCATGCGCACGACCCGCGCCGGCGCGACCTCGACGGCCTTCGCCGTGAAGCGGTCCCAGACCGACTGCGCCGCCTTCACCGAGATCTGCTGGCCGACGATCGACCGCGCCAGCGTCTGGAAAGCATCGCCGCGCGAGGCCAGGTGGACCGGCCCGCAGGCACGAATGATGCGGCCCATCGTGCGGTCGCTCCGCGCTAGCGCACTGCAGGCAGCGTCCCAGTAGTCGGGCTTCATGTCAGCGGTTCCCCCGCGCGTGGCGGTGGCGCGGGCAAAGGCGCGGGCAAGCGGCCGGGCAGCGGTTCGGGCATACGCCTGGGCTGTCGGCCGCCGGTGCGCCGGCCTCCGGCCCGAACACCATCGACGTTGCCCGAGCGGCAGGTGGCAGCGGGCCGCGCGGTCGCGAGGCGCGGTGGGCCAGCGCCGGGCACGGCGATGTCTGTGGCGCCGAGCAGCGCAGCTTCGGGGTCGGCGCGCGCAGCGCGCTTCGTCCCTCTGACTCGCGGCGATTGTCCGAGCGGAGCTCGCGAAGCGAGCGCAGCGAGTTTCGCCGCGCGACCCCGAGGCGAGCCGCGCAGGGAAGTCGGTGCGCAGCACCGACCGCCGCGGCCATCGCCGTGTCCGGCGCTGGCCCACCGCACCTCGCGACCGCGCGGCCCGCTGCCGCCCGCCGCGAACGCGCCGCACCCGGAACGAGGACGGGGATCACGTCAATGCCCCCGCAGCGGCAGGTTGAACAGCAGGTTCTGCGGCTTCATCCGCAGCACGCCCGCTTCGTCCGCCGCCAGCGCCAGGTAGACCGGCTTGCCCGCGACTGCGGGATCCTGGTCCTCGAGCCGCTCGAAGTCCAACCGCATCAGCAGCAGGATCCGCCGATGCTCGTCGGGCGCGAGCCCCTCTTCGCGATACAGCTTGTCGAGCAGCAGCGAGGCCTGCGCGTCGAGTCCGACGTGCCAGCGCCAGCGCACGTCGTCGATCGCCGCCAGCGTCGCCACGCGCACCGGGACGCCGAGCAGGTGGCCCACCCAGCGCCGCACGAGATCGCACAGCATCGCCGACGCCACTCGCCCGTGGGTGATCTCGACCGCAAAGTCGTGGCGCTCGTCGCGACCGAAGTACGCCGCGGCGTTCGCGCGGTCGATCACTTCGAGGTCGACCTCGCCCGCCCCCGCCCTCGTCTTCACGTTCGCCTGCGCGAGCAGCCGGCCGAGGTTGCCCAGCCCCGGATCGCGATTGCGCGCCTCGACCGTTTCCAGGTCGGCGAGGACGACGCGTTGGTCGATCAGCGAGACGCGCTGCTCGCGGAACCACAGTTCCGCCACCCGCAGCAGCAGCCCGTCCTCGCTGTCGGCGAGGATGTGGTGGACGATGATCTGCGCGAGTTGCTCGACGAACAGCGGCGGGACGTCGATGCGCCCGGCGTGCTGGGCGTCGGCGAAGATCGCGACGTAGGCGGACTGCAGGTTCGGCGCCGCGAGCAGGCGGTCGCGAAAGCGCAGGAACAGCCGCCAGTTCTCGCGCGCGTCGGCGTCGGCCAGCGCCGCGAGCTCGCCGCCCTCGCCGCGGTCACCGGTAGCGACCGGGCGCCGCGGCGCGGCCAGCAGGCTCGCGTGCAACGCGCGCTCGGCGTCGCACGACTCGTCGACCGGCGCGAGCTCGGGGCGCTCGAGATAGGCGCGCAGGAACGCGTCGGTGACCTGCAGGCCGCCGTGCTCGTCGGCGTCGAGCAGCGCAAGGCCCGAGTGGACCCAGAACGGCTTCATG
The DNA here is from genome assembly GCA_035443405.1 of Burkholderiaceae bacterium. Classification (GTDB taxonomy): domain Bacteria; phylum Pseudomonadota; class Gammaproteobacteria; order Burkholderiales; family Burkholderiaceae_E; genus Zeimonas. Next base: position 5,241 of record DAORSF010000093.1, read on the forward strand.
GCGTGCGGCCGGGGCTCGCCGGGTCCGCGACGGCCGGCAGGCTCACGAGCGCCGCCAGACGGTGCCGGCCGGCGTGTCCTCGAGCACGATGCCCTGCGCGACGAGGGCGTCGCGGATGCGATCGGCAGCGGCGAAGTCGCGCGCCTTCTTGGCTGCCGCGCGCTCGGCGATCATCGCGTCGATCGCCGCGTCGTCCGGCGCGCCCGCGCCCGCCTGCGCGGCGTCGCTGCCGTGCAGCCCGCTACGCTTGACGCTGGAAGGCGCGCAGCCGAGCAGGCCGAGCAGGCCGGCCAGCCGGCGCAGCAGCGCCTCGAGCGCCGGCGCCCCTTCCGGCCGCACCGTGCCCTGCACCGCCGTGTCCCCCTTCCCGGCCGGCGACACCGCGCGCGCGCGGTTCAAATCGCCGGCAAGGTCGAACAGCACCGACAGCGCGACCGGCGTGTTGAAGTCGTCGTCCATCGCGTCGCGGAACCGCGCCGCCTGCGCGCCGCTCCAGTCGATCGCCGGGTCGCCGTCGGCGGCCGCCGAGCCCTCGTCGGAGAGCGCACCGTAGAGCCGCAGCAGCGCCTGGCGCGCGTCCTCGAGGTGTGCGTCCGAGTAATTCAGCGGGCTGCGGTAGTGCGCGCGCAGGATGAACAGCCGCACCACCTCGGCATCGAACTTCCTGAGCACCTCGCGGATCGTGAAGAAGTTGCCGAGGGACTTCGACATCTTCTCGTCGTCGACGCGTACGAACCCGTTGTGCATCCAGTAGCGCACGAAACGGCAGTTCAGCGCGCCTTCGCTCTGCGCGATCTCGTTCTCGTGGTGCGGAAACTGCAGGTCGGCACCGCCCCCATGGATGTCCAGCGTCTTGCCCAGCAAGCTGGTGGCCATCGCCGAGCACTCGATGTGCCAGCCCGGGCGCCCGAATCCGTAGCGCGACTCCCACTTCGCCTCGCCGGGTTCGTCGGACCTGGCTGCCTTCCACAACACGAAGTCGAGCGGATCCTGCTTGGCGTCGTCGACCGCTACCCGCTCGCCGGCGCGCAGGTCGTCGAGCGACTTGCCCGACAGGCGGCCGTAGCCGGGGAACTTGCGCACCGCATAGTTGACGTCGCCGTCGGCGGCGCGATACGCGAGTCCGTTCTTCTCGAGCAGGTCGATCAGGCCGAGCATCTGCGGCACGTACTGGGTCGCGCGAGGTTCGTGCTCCGGCCGCTGCACGCCCAGCGCGTCGCTGTCGTCGTGCATGGCGCGGATGTAGCGTTCGGTGAGCTGCGCGATCGTCTCGCCGTTGTCGACAGCGCGCCGGATGATCTTGTCGTCGATGTCGGTGATGTTGCGGACGTAGGTGACGCGATAGCCCGACGCGCGCAACCAGCGCTGCACCACGTCGAAGACCACCAGCACGCGAGCGTGCCCGACGTGGCACCAGTCGTAGACGGTCATGCCGCAGACGTACATGCGGACCTTGCCCGGCTCGATCGGGACGAATTCTTCCTTGCTTCGCGTGAGCGAGTTGTAGATTCGGAGCATGGACCGGGCCGGCCGGGTTGGCGCGTGGCCGGCAGGCCGGCGCGAGGCGCCTGGCGGCCGGCAAGGCGCGATTGGCTAGAATGCGCGGATGCGATCGAGTATAGC
>DAORSF010000094.1:0-6854 GCA_035443405.1 Burkholderiaceae bacterium
TCGACACCGGGCGCTTCTTCGTCATCGGCGTCAACAACCTCGGCAGCTGCTTCGGGTCGACCGGCCCGATGAGCCCCGACCCGGCCACCGGCAGGCCGTATGGCCCCGACTTCCCGGTGGTGACCGTCGAGGACTGGGTCCACGCGCAGGCGCGACTCGCCGATGCGCTGGGGATCGAGCGCTTCGCCGCGGTCATGGGCGGCAGCCTCGGCGGCATGCAGGCGCTGGCCTGGACGACGCTGTATCCGCAGCGCATCGCGCACTGCGTGGCGGTGGCCACGGCGCCGAAGCTGTCGGCGCAGAACATCGCGTTCAACGAGGTCGCGCGCCGCGCGATCATCACCGACCCCGAGTTCCACGGCGGGCGCTTCTACGACCACGGCGTCGTGCCGGCGCGCGGGCTGCAGGTCGCGCGGATGATCGGCCACATCACGTACCTGTCCGACGACGTGATGGGCGAGAAGTTCGGGCGCGCGCTTCGCCGCCACGTCACCGACACCGTGCTGCGCAACGACTACCGGTTCACCTTCGACGTCGAGTTCGAGATCGAGTCGTACCTGCGCTACCAGGGCGAGAAGTTCTCGAGCTACTTCGACGCCAACACCTATCTGCTGATCACGCGCGCGCTCGACTACTTCGACCCGGCGCTGCCGCACGGCGGAGACCTGGCGCGCGCGCTGGCTCCGGCCAGCGCGGAATTCCTGATCGTGTCGTTCACCACCGACTGGCGCTTCGCGCCCGAGCGCAGTCGCGAAATCGTCGAGGCACTGCTGGCCAACGAGCGGCGCGTCACCTACGCAGAGATCGACGCGCCGCACGGTCACGACGCGTTCCTGCTCGACCATCCGCAGTACATGGCCCTGATGCGCGCGTGGTTCGAACGCATCGACGCGCGCGTGCGTGCCCGAGGAGGCAGCCGGTGAACGGCCTGCGCCCGGACCTGGCGCTGATCGCCGAGTGGATCGCGCCGGGCTCGCACGTCCTCGACCTGGGGTGCGGCGACGGCTCGCTGCTGGCGCACCTGCAGGCGGCCAAGCGCTGCGCGGGATACGGCGTGGAGATCAACGACGCACAGGTGCTCGCGTGCGTGCGCGCAGGCGTCGACGTGATCCAGCAGGACATCGAGACCGGGCTGGGCATGTTCCACGCGCCGTCGTTCGACGTGGTCGTGCTGTCGATGGCGATCCAGATGACCCACCGGACCGAGCGCGTGCTTCGCGAGATGAGCGAGGTCGGCCGCGAGGGCATCGTGTCGCTGCCGAACTTCGGACACTGGTCGCACGTCTGGTCGATCCTGCGCGGCCGCATGCCGGTGTCGCGCGAGCTTCCCTACGAGTGGTACAACACGCCGAACCTGCACATGTCGACGGTGCACGACTTCGAGGATTTCCTCGCGCGGCTCGGCCTGACGATCACCGCACGCGCGTTCCTGAACGACGGGCAGCCGGTCGGCTGGCTGCCTGCACTGCGCTCGACGCAGGCGATCTACCGGTTCAGGCGCGGCTGACGAGGCCTGGACGAGCGACGCGTCAGAGCACGTCCGAGTATTCGGGCGTCCGCGCCAGGACCACCCGGACGTACGAGCAGGTCGGCACGAGGCGCACGCGCTCGGCGCGCGCCCACTGCACGACGGTGTCGACGAGCCGGCGCGCAGCCTTGCCGCCGCGCAGCGCGGGGTCGACCCAGGTGTGGTCGACGACGGTCGATTCGTCGCCGCGCGAGTAGGTCAGTTCGGCGACGCGCCGGCCGTCGCGTTCGATGAAGAAGGTGCCGCGCCGGCCGACGACTTCGTGCCGGATCGGATCTTCGGTGCTCGGTTCGCTCATGCCGGGTCCGGTGAGGGGTCGGATTGTGAAGCGGATCGTTCAAGCGCTCGGCGCGAGCCGCAGCAGCCGGCCATCCGGCTGGTCGGTCAGAAGATACAGCAAGCCGTCGGGTCCCTGCCGCACGTCGCGAACGCGCTCGCCGAGGTCGGCGAACAGTCGTTCCTCGCGCACCACCTTGTCGCCGTCGAGCTCGAGCCGCGACAGCAGCCGGAACTTCAGCGAGCCGACGAACAGGCTGCCGCGCCATCCCGGGTAGCGGTCGCTGGTGCAGAACGCCATGCCCGACGGTGCGATCGACGGCGTCCACTGCCAGGCCGGCGGCACCACGTCGGCGCGCTCGGTGCCTTCGCCGATCCTGAACCCGGTGCCGTATTCGCGCCCGTAGGTGATCGCCGGCCAGCCGTAGTTGGCGCCCGCGCGTTCGAGGTTGACCTCGTCGCCGCCTTGCGGCCCGTGCTCGTGCGTCCACAACTGCCCGGTGACGGGGTGCAGCGCCGCGCCCTGCACGTTGCGGTGTCCGTACGAGTGGATCTCGGGCAGCGCGCCAGCGCGGTTCACGAACGGGTTGTCGGCCGGCACGCTGCCATCGGCGCGGATGCGCACGACCTTGCCGAAGTGGTTGTCGAGCGCCTGCGCACGGTCGCGCTGCGAATAGCGGTCGCCGAGCGTGACGAACAGCGTGCCGTCGCGTGCAAACACCAGCCGCGAGCCGAAGTGGTTCCCGCCGCCGACGCCGTCCTTCTGGCCGAAGACGACGCGCAAGCCGCGCAGCGCCGGCGTCGGGCCGTCGACGAACTCGGCGCGGGCGACCGCGGTGCGTGCGCCGCCGGCGACCGGCTCGCTGTAGGACAGGAAGATCGCGCGGTCACGCCCGAAGTCCGGGCCGATGGCGACGTCGAGCAGGCCGCCCTGGCCGCCCGCGCGCACCCCCGGAACGCCGGCCACCGGCGCCGACGCACGGCCGTCGGGGGCGACGACGCGCAAGCGGCCCCGCCGTTCGGTGACCAGCATGCGGCCGTCGGGAAGGAAGGCGAGCGACCACGGGTGCTCGAGGTCGCGCGCGACTTCGACCAGGCGTGCCGCGGCGGCGGCCGGGCGGGACCGCGCCAGCAGTCCCAGCACAGGGGCGGCGGACAGCGCGCGCAACACGCCGCGGCGTGCCGGGTCGGGTCGGGAGGCGGGAAAACGGCGATTCTGCATGGTCCGGTGACTCCGTTGCGACACCGATCGGTCGAAGCTGCGCCAGCGGCTTACAGGTTTCGTCGTCGTCCGGTGCCGAAGCGCGCCGCTACTTCGGGCGCTGCTTCTCGTCGAGCAGCCGCGCGAGCCGCGCGCGAAGGTCTTCGGACGCGAGGCTCTCGCGGTAGGCGTCGGCCATCGACGCCATCGTCGCCCGCCCGGCTTCGCTGTCGAGCCCGGCCTGCGCCAGCGCGTGCAGGTGGCGCTTCATGCCGGCGACCACCCGGGGGGCGGTGCGCGAAACCTGGTCGAGATAGGCATCGACGCGCGCGCACAGTGCGTCGCGAGGCACCACGTCGGTGAGAAACCCGATGCGCAGCATCTCGTCCGACTCGATCGTCATCGCGGTCAGCAGCAGCTTGCTCGCCGCCGGCAGCCCGAGCCGCGTGAGGTAGCGGCGCATGCCGCCGGGGTAGTAGTGCAGGCCGAACCGGGCCGCCGGCATGAACATCTTCAGGCCGGGCGAGCCGATGCGGAAATCGCAGCACAGCGCGAGGTCGGTCGCGCCGCCGTAGACGCTGCCGTTGAGCGCCGCGACGGTGGGGAACGGCAGCGTCTCGAGCGCGTCGAGCATGCGCTCGAAGCGCGCGTCGAGCTCGTCGACGATCGCCTGCAGCGTGTAGCCGGAACTGAAGGTCCGGTCGCCCGCGCCGGTGATGACCAGTGCCCGGGCACTGCCGTCGGCCACCAGCCGCTCGAACAGCTCGAGCAGCGCGTCGACGTCGGACGGATCCAGCCGGTTGTGCTCCGCCGGGCGGTCGAGCGTGACGCGATAGAGGTCGCCCGCGCGCTGCACCAGTGGCGCGCCGTCGTGCGGCGCGAGCGGTTCGGCGGGGACGCCGGCGAAGCGATCAGCCATCGAGCTCGTCGCCGGCGCGGATGAAGGCGGCGACTTCCGGGACGCGACGCAACGCGGCGAGATCGTCCGCTCCCGGCAACTGCGGCCGGTCGCGCTCCTTGTCGACCAGGCACAGGAAGCCGAGCGGCGCGCGTGGATCGGCGCGGAACTGGTGCCACGCGAGCGGCGGCACCGCGACGAGGTCGCGCTCGCCGACCTCATGGACGCGATCGCCGACCAGGCACCGGCCGCTGCCGCGCAGGATCATCACCGCGTGCGCGTGTTCGTGTCGCTCGAGCGTCGTATGGCCGCCGGGCGCGACCTCGAAGTAGCGCCATTCGCAGCGCATCGCATCGCCGCCGAACAGCACCTGGCGGGTCACGTCGCGATACGGCGCGCTGCCTTCGGCCTTGTAGCGCAGCGTATCGACGCGTTCCCAACGGAACGCCGGCAGGGCCCTGCGGATCGGGGAGTCGGTCATGGTCGGCTGTCGTGGGTCTCGAAGGCGCCGGCGACGCGCGCCGCGAACTCGGCGGCGCGCGCCGGCATGGCGTCGCCGGCGGCGAGCAGGTTGCCGCCGATCAGCAACATGGTGTCCGGCCCATAGTCGCCGAGCATCTCGCCGACACGTTCGACGCTCATGCCGCCGGCGGGCACCGGCAGGGTCGGTGCGTGCGCACCGAGCGGCGCGCGCGCGCGTGCGCAGATCGCCTGGCAGTCGGCGCGCGGATAGCTGAAGCGCCCGCCCCAGTTGGGGAAGATCGTCGCGTCGGCGCCGAACAGGCGGAACAACTGCCCGAGCAGCAGCGGCGCGCCGATGCGTGCATGGCCGGCGAGCGCGGGGTGCGCGAGCAGCGGCACGCCGGCCTCGGCGCGCAGCAGCTCGGCGAAGGCCGGAACGCCGACGATCATCGGGCACGCGAGCGCGGCGCCGACGCCTTCGTCGCGCACGACGCGCAACTGCGCGGCAAGGCGACGCGGGCCGCCCGACAGGCTCGGCGCATAAACCGACCGATGGCCGGCCAGCGCGCCGTCCTCGTTCGCCTTCTCGCGGTTGGCGCGCGCGATCGCGCGCTGCACGACAGGCACGCGCTGCGCGAACGGCGCGGCCGGCTGATCGGCCAGCCCGTGGTCGTCCTTGATCACGTCGATCCCGGCGCGGGCGAAGGCGTACGCGAGCTCGGCCAGCGCGCCGGCCGACAGGCCTTGCGGCTTGAGCGCGGTGCAGCTGAGCGCGCGACGGCCGCCCGCGGCGCCGACCGCGGCGCGCCAGCCGTCGATGCCGAAGCGCGGGCCGGGCAGCCGGTCGAGCATCTCGTCGGGCAACTGCACATCGAGCAGCGCAATGTCCGGCTGCAGCGAGCAATTGCCGAACAGCATGTTCATCAGCTGCCCCGGTTCGTCGCCGACGGTCTCCGCGGCGAGCGCGAGCACGACGTCGAAGCGTTGCGGCGTGCCGGGCAGCGGGTCGATCGCGAGTACTTCGCCGACCACCTCGGCGAGCACGCGCGAGTCGCGGACCGCCTCGACCGGCATCTCGACCGACTGCTCGACGGCGAGCGCTTGCGCGCGCGCGTCGATGGCGTTGGCGGCGCACTCGATGCGGTAGCGGACCCTCATTCGCGAAGACATGCGGCAAGCATAGCGCGGCGGGCGGAGGACGCAGGGCTTAGGCGCCGGGCGCTAGGACTTCGGTCGAATTGTTGCCGGCGCGACGCGTCGCTAGCGTGGGCGCATGCTCGCATCGCGATTTCGCCCCGCTTTCATCGCCGCGCGCTCGTGTGCCGCCCGCCTGTGTGCCGCCCGCCTGAGCGTTGCCCGCCTGAGCGTCGCATGCCTCGTGCCGTTGTGCCTGGCGGCCAGCCCGCCCGCCGGTGGCGCCGCGCTGTGCACGCCGGCAGGCGGCGCGCCGGGCCCGCTGCCGGGACCGGCCGCATCCATCGGCGGGTCGATCGGGCCGGGCGTCGGCGGCACCGGCGTCGACGCTTTCGTGTCGCAGCTGGCGGGCGGCCCCTTCGCGCCCCCTGCGTCGGCCTGCGGCGCACCGGCGTCGTCGCCGGGTGCGAGCGTGCCGTCGCGCGCCGTCGCCGAACCCGCGAGCGTGCCGGTCGCCGATGCCGACCGCTCGGCGGGCAACCCGGTCGACGTCGCGACCGGCAACAAGTACCAACGCCAGGTCGACGTCGTGCTGCCTCACCAGGAGTCCAGCGCGCTGTCGCCCGACGGACTGGCGGCGGCGTTCGGGCTTCCGCGCGACGACTCGCTGCTGCTGCTCTTCGCGCGCCACTACAACAGCCGCAGCGACTTCGCGCTGACGCTGGGGCGCGGCTGGAGCCACAGCTACGAGACGCGGCTGGCGCGCATCGTCCGCGACGGGCGCATCGAATTGCAGATCGTGCAAGGCGACGGGCGGCGCATCGTCTTCCGGTCCAGTGCGGCCGGGGCCGGGGCCGCGGCTCGGGCCGGGGCCGGCGGTCGACGGACTGCCCGGCGCCACGCGGCGAACGCGCCGCGCAGCTATGGCAGCGGTCGCATCGCCGACGGCCTCGTCGACGAGGACTTCACGGACGCGGCGGCGAGCTTCGTCTGGCGCTGGCCGGGCGGGCGACGCGTGATCTTCGACGCCGACGGTCGTCTGGCATCGATCGTCGCGCCGGACCTCGATGCGATCCGCCTGCGGCGCGACGCCGCCGGCAGGCTCGTCGAGGTCGCCGACTCGTCGGGACGGACGCTCGGCCTCGAATACGCGGGCACGCGGCTCGCGGCGCTGCGCCTGCCCGACGGCCAGCGCGTCGGGTACGACTACGACGTGCACGGCCAGCTCGTCGCGGTGCGCTATCCCGACGGGCGGGCGCTCCGCTACCACTACGAGGACCCGCGGGCGTTTCACCTGCTGACGGGCGTCACCGACAGCGACGGCCGGCGCAGCCGCTACGACTACGACGACGCCT
>DAORSF010000095.1:0-6853 GCA_035443405.1 Burkholderiaceae bacterium
GCTGGCCGGCGATGCCGCCGAGGAAGGCCACCGGCACGAACACCGCGCACAGCACGAGCACGATGGCCACGATCGCGCCCGACACCTCGCGCATCGCCTCGATCGACGCCGCGCGCGCCGACATGCCCTGCTCGCGCATCAGACGCTCGACGTTCTCGAGCACGACGATTGCGTCGTCGACGACGATCCCGATCGCCAGCACCATCGCAAACAGCGTCAGCGTGTTGATCGAGAACCCGAACAGCCACAGTCCGGCGAAGGTCCCGATCAGCGACACCGGCACCGCGATCATCGGGATGAACGTCGCGCGCCCCGTCTGCAGGAACACGAACACCACCAGCACCACCAGCACCGCCGCTTCGAGGATCGTCTTGACGACCTCCCTGATCGACGACTCGACGAAACGCGTGGTGTCGAACGGGATGACGAAGTCGAGCCCCTCGGGGAACCGCTGCTTGAGTTCGGCCATCTTCTGCTTGACCGCGTTCGCCACGTCGAGCGCGTTGGCGCCCGACTGCAGGAACACCGCGGTGCCGATCGTCGGCTTGCCGTCCAGCGTGTTGAACGCGTCGTAGCTCTGCGCGCCGAGTTCGATGCGCGCGACGTCCTTGAGCCTGAGCACGCCCGCCGGCCCGCCCGCGCGCACGACGATCTCGCCGAACTGCTCGGGCTCGACCAGCCTGCCCTGCGCGGTCACCGTGTAGACCAGGCTCTGCCCGGGCGGCGCCGGCTCGGCGCCGATCTTGCCGGCGGCGTACTGGGCGTTCTGCGCGCGCACGGCCGCCGCGACCTCGGCCGTGGTGACGCCGAGCTGCGCCATGCGGTCGGGCCTGAGCCAGATGCGCATCGAGTAGTCGCGCGCGCCGAAGATGGTCACGTCGGCCACGCCGGGCAGGCGCTTGAGCTCGTCGACCATGTTCAGCGACGAGTAGTTCGACAGGTACAGCGTGTCGTAGCGGCCGTCGGGCGAGCTCAGCGCCACCACCAGCAGGATGTCGTTCGAGCGCTTCTGCACGGTCACGCCGTTTCGGCGCACCTCGTCGGGCAGCCGCGGCAGCGCGAGCTGGACTCGGTTGTTGATGTTGAACGTGGCCTGGTCGACGTCGGTGCCGACCTCGAAGGTCGCCGTGATCGTCACGGCGCCGTTCGACGACGAGCTCGAGTTGAAGTACAGCAGCCCCTCGACGCCGGAGAGCTGCTCCTCGATCGGCGCGGCGACCGTCTTCGCCAGCGTCTCCGCGCTGGCACCCGGGTAGCTGGTGCTGATCGTCACCGTCGGCGGCGCGATCTCGGGGTACTGCGCGACCGGCAGGACCTGCGAGGCCACCAGCCCGGCCAGCACGATGACGATCGACAGGACGGCGGCGAAGATCGGTCGGTCGATGAAGAAGCGCGACATGCGATCCCCGCGGCCTAGCGCGCGCCGCCGCGGCTGCCGCCCGCCGGCGCTCCGGCCGCGCTACCCGGGGGCGCAGCGGCCGGCGCGGGAGGCGGCGCTTCGCCGGGCGCCTTCGGTTGAACCGCCGAGCCCGGCCGCAGCTTGAGAAGGTTGTCGATCGCCACGCGGTCGCCGGCCTGCAGGCCCTCGCGCACCACCCAGTCGCGCCCCACCCATCCCCCGGTCTGCACCGGCCGCTGCGCGACCTTGTTCGACGCGTCGACCACCCAGACGAAGCGGCCGCTGTCGGCCTGCTGAACCGCCGACTGCGGAACGACGAAGGACTGGCGCGCGCCGATCTCGACGTGCGCCTTCACGTACTGTCCCGGCAACAGCGACAGCGACGGGTTGGCGAACTCGGCGCGCAACTGCACCGTGCCGAGTTTCGGATCGACCGTCGACCCGGTGAAGTTCAGCTGCCCGACGCGGTCGTAGGCGCTGCCGTCGGCCTGCACCAGGCGCACGCTGGCGGCGCGCTCGTCGGCGCCGCGCAGCTGCGCGAATTCGGCGTCGGACAGCGAGAACCTGACCCAGATCGGGTCGGTGCGCGTGATCGTGGTCAGCAGGCTGCTGTCGCCGCCCGGCGCGACCAGGCTACCCTCGGAGCGCAACGCGCGTCCCGTCACGCCGGCGATCGGCGCGTTGACGGTCGTGTACGAGAGGTTCAGTTCCGCCTCGCGCACGCGCGCCTTCGCCGCCAGCAGGAACGCCTGCGTCTGCGCTCGCGAGGAATGCGCATCGTCGTATTCGCGCTGGCTGATCGCCCGGTCGGCGAGCAGCTTCTGCAGCCGGTTGGCCTCGAGCGTCGCACGCTCGGCGCGCGCCTGCGTCTCGGCCAGTGCCGCACGCGCCTGTGCCAGCGCGATTTCGAACGGCGCGCGCTCGATCCTGTACATCGGCGCGCCCGCCCGGATCGGCTCGCCCTCGCGGAACAACTGGCGTTCGAGGATGCCCGTCACCCGCGCGCGCACCTCCACCTCGCGCGAGCCTTCGGTGCGCGCGACCGCTTCGAGCACGATCGGCACGCTGCGCGGCTGCATCTCGACGACGGTCACCGGCAGCGGCGGCGGCGCGGCGGGCGCGGCGCCCGGGGCCGGGCCGGAAGCGCCGCGGTCACAGCCTGCGGTCACGAGCGCCAGCGCGACGAGCGACGAGGCGATCAGGGGCAGGCGCGGACGTGAACGAGCGTCGAGCATGGTTCGGGACGGCGCAGGCCGATTGGACAGGGAGTGCGGGAGTATATACATTCACGAATGTATGTAAAGAAAACGATGGCACGTCGAACCAAGGAACAGTCTGCCCAGACTCGCGGCCGCCTGATCGACGCGGCGCGCGCCGAATTCGAGCGTCGCGGTTACGCCAACACGACGCTCGAGCAGATCGCGCGCGCCGCCGGCATGACGCGCGGCGCGCTCTATTTTCATTTCCCCGACAAGGCCGCGCTGTTTCGCGCGATGCGCGACCAGGTCGAGTTGCCGCTGATCGACCGCATCGGACCCGAGTTGCTGGTCGCCAGCGACGGCGACCCGCTCGTCGCGATCGAGCGCTTCCTGCTGGCCGTGACTGCGACGATCGACGCCTGCCAGACGACGCGGCGCACCTTCGAGATCCTGTCGTTCGGCTGCGAGTACGTCGATGCGCTCGCGCCGGAGCTGGAGCTGCAGCGGCGGCGCCTCGCGGAACTGCGCGACCAGCTGCGCGACGCCTACCTGCGCGCGCAGGCGCAGGGCCGGCTTCGAGCCGACGTCGATCCGGCGCTCGCCGCGCTCGAGACCGTGGTCTTCATGACCGGGCTCGTGCGCGTCTGGCTGCTCGATCGCGCGCGGTCGCTGATCGACGGAGATCCTGCTCCGCTGGTGCGCGCGCACGTCGCCTCGCGCCGTCGGCTCGCCAGCGCGCCCTAGTTGTCTCACGACACTAGAACTTCGGCTTGTCGGCCGCCGCCTCGTAGCGCGCGATCCCCGACGTGATTTCCAGCTTCGCCTCGTCGGCGCCGCCCCAGCCCAGCACCTTCACCCACTTGCCGGACTCGAGGTCCTTGTAGTGCTCGAAGAAGTGGCGGATCGTCGCGAGCCGCTCGGGCGCGATGTCGGTGGCCTTCTTCCAGTGCCGGTAGATCGGCAGGATCCGGTCGATCGGCACTGCCAGCAGCTTCGCGTCGCCGCCGGCTTCGTCTTCCATCTTCAGCACGCCGAGCGCGCGGCAGGTGACGACTGCGCCGACCGCCACCGGGAACGGCGTGATCACCAGCACGTCGACCGGATCGCCGTCGCCGGCGATGGTGTGCGGGATGTAGCCGTAGTTGCACGGATAGTGCATCGCGGTCGTCATGAAGCGGTCGACGAACAGCGCCCCCGTCGTCTTGTCGACCTCGTACTTGATCGGGTCGGCGTTCATCGGGATTTCGATGATGACGTTGAACTCTTGCGGCAGCCGGCGGCCGGGATCGACGCGATCGAGATTCATGGCTTGCGGGGGATGGGGTGCGGTGACTGCCGCGGCACGCGCGATTTTATCGGACTTCCCGTCGCGCACGCCGCGCGCCTGCGCGGGACGACCGATAATGCGGGCTGACGGTGCGCGCCAGCCGCAGCGTGCCCGTCGTTCTCCGCTCCAGCGAGGTTTCGCATGCTCCAGGTTCCCGAGCGCCACGCGCTGTTCATCGACAACGAGCTGGTTGCGCCGGCATCCGGCGAATCCCTGCCCGTGATCGACCCGTCGGAGGGACGCGCCTTTGCGCAGATCGCGCGCGGCGCCGCCGCCGACATCGACCGGGCCGTGGGCGCCGCGCGGCGCGCGTTCGACGGCACCGGCACCGAGCCCGCCGCCGGCCCCTGGGGACGCACTGACGCCGCGCAGCGCGGGCGACTGTTGCGCCGCTGGGCGGACCTGGTCGACACGCATCGCGAGGCGCTGGCGACGCTCGAGTCGCGCGACACCGGCAAGCCGCTGTCGCAGGCGCGCGCCGACGCGCAGGCGCTGGCGCGCTACTTCGAGTTCTACGCCGGTGCGGCCGACAAGCTGCACGGCGAGACGATTCCCTACCGGCACGGCTACACGGTGCTGACGCTGCGCGAGCCGCACGGCGTCACGGGGCACATCATCCCGTGGAACTACCCGATGCAGATCTTCGGCCGCTCGGTCGGCGCCGCGCTCGCCGCCGGCAACGCCTGCGTGGTCAAGCCGGCCGAGGACGCCTGCCTGTCGCTGCTGCGCGTCGCCGCGCTGGCGGCCGAAGCAGGCCTGCCGCCGGGCGCGCTCAACGTCGTCACCGGCCTGGGCAGCGAGGCGGGTCAGGCGCTCGCCGAACATCCCGGCATCGATCACATCTCGTTCACCGGGTCGCCCGACACCGGCCGACGCGTCGCACACGCGGCGGCCGCGCACCACTGCCCGGTCACGCTGGAACTCGGCGGCAAGTCGCCGCAACTGGTGTTTGCCGACGCAGACCTCGATGCGGCGCTGCCGGTGCTGGTCGGCGCGATCGTGCAGAACGCCGGACAGACGTGCTCGGCGGGAAGCCGCGTGCTGGTCGAGGGGTCGGTCTACGATCGCGTCGTCGCGCTGCTCTCCGATCGATTCGCCGCGCTGCGCGCGGGACCGGGACGCGACGACCTCGACCTCGGTCCGCTGGTCTCGCGTCGCCAGCAGCAGCGCGTCTGGGACTTCCTCTCGGAGGCGCAGTCCAGCGGACTCGCGTTCGCTGCCCAGGGCGTGGTCGTCGACGACGCCCCGTCGGACGGTTTCTACCAGGCCCCGGTGCTGCTCGCCGACGTGCCGCCGGTGCACCGACTCGCCCAGGAAGAAATCTTCGGGCCGGTGCTCACGGTGTCGCGCTTCGACGACGAGGCGCACGCGGTGGCGATCGCCAACGGCACGCCGTACGGCCTCGTCGCCGGCCTGTGGACACGCGACGGTGCACGGCAGTTGCGCCTTGCCCGGCAGCTGCGCGCCGGCCAGGTGTTCGTGAACAACTACGGCGCCGGCGGCGGGGTCGAGCTGCCCTTCGGAGGCGTCGGCCGCAGCGGGTACGGACGCGAAAAAGGCTTCGAGGCACTCTACGGCTTCACTGCCGTGAAGACCGTCGCGCTGCGCCACGGCTAGCGCGCGCGGCCGCGCACCGTCGCCTCAGGACGCCTCGCCGCCGATCGGCGCGGCCTCCGGCAGCGGCGCCGGCACGTCGGCGTCGGCCAGCGCAGCAAGCCGGTAGCGTTCGTTCGCCTCGTCGACACGCCCGAGCCGCTCGTACAGCTGCGCCAGCAGCAGGTGAGTCTCGCGTTCCGGCGCCGCGCGCACCGACAGCACCAGGAACTCTTCCGCCTTGCCCCACAGGCCCTGCGCGGCACACAACCTGCCGAGCGTCCTGAGCAGCGTCGGATCGTCGCCGTATCGCGCGCGCCAAGCGTCCGCCCGCCTCAGGCGTTCGCGCGCCGGCACCGCGTCGAGGCGCCCGTAAAGCGACACCAGCGGTCCGACGAAGCGCATTTCGAGCACCTGCTCGACCATCCGCGCCGCCTGGTCGGGACGGCCCGCTTCGGCAAAGGCCTGGGCCGCCGCGTCGACGATCTCGTCGATGTCGCGATCGGCCGGCAACAGCGACGCGTACAGCTGCTGGACGGCTCCCGCGTCGTCGCGTCGCGCGCCGAACAGCGCCCGGTACGCGCGGATCTTCAGGCCCCTGATCGCAGCCGGGTGCATCGCGTCGCGCTTCTCGATCTGCCGCAAGGCCTGCAGCAGCGCCGGCCAGTTCTCCGACTGCTCGTGCGCGCGCAGCGCGATGCGCAGTGCGTGGATGTGGCGCGGCCCCGAAGTTCGCAGCGTCTCGATCGCGTCGATCGCGTCGGCCGAGCGATGGTCCTCGACCGCCAGTTCGGCCGCCGTCATCAGCCGCGCGTTGGCCGCGCCGGCCTCTTCGGCCGCCGACTCGAGCCAGCGGTCCCGGCGCTCGGTCTCGCGCATCCGGTGCGCCGCGCGAGCCGCCACGAGCGACGCGACACCGGCGAGCGAGCGATCGCCCAGCGCCGACTGCGCGAGCCGCTCGGCGCGGCCGAAGCGGCCCTCGAACAGCGCCAGCAGGCCGTCGCGCAGGCCGGCCAGCGCCGCTTCGCGCCGGCGCCGTTCGCGATACTCGCGCACCCGCGCCGGCAGGTTCAGCGCGTTCGACAGCGTCACGAGCAGCAGGTGCAGGATGACGAAACCGACCACCAGCACCAGCACGGCGAGATTCACCGAGACGTCGACACGGTACGGTGGCCACAGCACGGCGACGTTGCCGTGATTGAAGCGCATCAGCATCGCCAGCCCGACGGCTGCCGACACGATCAGCAGGCTCCAGATGACGCGTCGCATGTCGGTCCGCCCCCGCGTCGCGCGCCCGCGCTATCGTCTCGACTCGCGCGCCGCGCGCGCGGCGCG
>DAORSF010000096.1:0-6850 GCA_035443405.1 Burkholderiaceae bacterium
CGCCTCAGGCCGCCGCAGATCCGCGCCGCGCTGGTCGACGCGCTGCGCGTGTCGTCCGCGATCATGGCCATCGTGCTCGGCGCGTACCTGTTCGGGTACTTCCTGACCATCACGCAGTTCACGCAGAAGGCCGTCGAGGTCCTCGTGCACCTGCCCGTCGGTCCCTATGGCGTGCTGGCGCTGGTGATGGTCGGCTACTTCATCCTCGGCGCCGTGATGGACGAACTGGCGATGATCCTGCTGACGGTTCCGATCGTGTTTCCTGCGATGATGCAGCTGGGCTTCGACCCGATCTGGTTCGGCGTGATCATCGTCATGGCGGTCACCTTCGGCATGATCTGTCCGCCGGTCGGCATCAACGTCTTCGTCATCAACTCGATCGCTCACGACGTCCCGCTCTCCGCCATCTACCGCGGGACCATGCCGTTCATCGCGATCGACGTCGTGCGGCTGGTGATCCTCTGCGCGTTTCCGTCGATCTCGCTGTGGTTGCCGTCGACGATGGAGTAGCGCCGCCCGTGGACTCGGCGGCCGGCAAGGCCGGCGCGGACGGTCAGCGCGGCAGATCGACCACCGCCGCAACGCCGAACAGCACGAGCAAGGCGCCGAGCAGCCACCGGCTGCCAGGATCGCGAATCGTATAGACGAGCGGGTCGTCGTGCATGCGCCCGCGTGCGGTATCGAGCCACAGCCGTCCGAGCCAGACCAGCATTCCGAACAGCATCAGCCACAGGATCTGCGGCGACGCGTAGCGTTTCGTCACGTCGGGATCCTGCACGTAGAGCGCGAGCACCACCAGCGCCGCGCACGATGTCGCGATGCCGAGCGACTGCAGCACCGACAGGTCGCTCACGCCGTAGCCACGCCCCTTGCCGGTGTCCTCCTCGCGCTCGAGTTGCGCGACAAGTTCGCCGCATCGCTTGAGCAGCGCCAGGCTGAAGAACAGGAAGACCGAGAACGCCAGCAGCCAGAACGACACCGCGACCCCGGTGGCCGCGCCGCCGGCCAGCACCCGCACCGTATACAGCCCGGCGAGCGTCGCGACGTCGAAGAGCACGAATCGCTTGAGCAGCGCCGAATACAGTGCCGTCAAGGCGAGGTAGAGCAGGACCGCCGCGACGAACCGCTCGCCGACCACCCACGCGATCGCCAGCGACGCGACCAGCAGCGCCGCCGATCCGGCAAAGCCGCTGCGCACCGACAGGCGTCCGGCGGCGAACGCGCGCTCGCGCTTGCGCGGGTGACGACGATCGGCAGCCAGGTCGAGCAGGTCGTTCAGGATGTAGCCGCTCGATGCCGCCAGGCTGAACGACACGAACGCCAGCAGCGCGTCGCGGATCAATAACGGCTCGTCGAGCCGGAACGCCGTCAGCAGCGGAATCAGCACGAGCAGGTTCTTCAGCCACTGATGTGGGCGAACCGCCCCGGTCCACGCGCGCAGCCGCTGCACAACCGTCGGCTTGGGGTCGAACACCGCGGCGACGTCGGCCTGCCTGCGCGCCTCGCGCAGGACCCGTCGCGGCGCGCCGACGACGATCGCGCGGCGCGCGGCGGCGAAGATCGCGACGTCCTCCGGGCCGTTTGCGCAATAGTCGAACGGCGCGCCAGCGGCGTCGCTGCGGATCGCCACGAGCTTGTTGCGCCCCTTCAGGTTGTGACGACCATCGCTGGCGAGCACGGCGTCGAAGACGTCGGCCCGCGCCGCGACCAACTCGGCGAGCGTGCGATCGGCCGCGGTTGCCAGCACGATGCGCCGGCCCAGCGCTCGCTGCTCGCGCAGCCAGTTCACGAAGCTCTCGTGCATCGGCAGCAACGCGACGTCGGGCGCACCGAGGTCGGCGAGGCGTCGCTTCAGCGCCGCCCGGCCCGAGGCCAACGCGGCGAGCGCGCCGACCGTCGCCAGGGGATCGCGCCGCAACGCGCTTGCAAACGACTCCCACAGCGTGTCGGTTCGCACCACGCTGCCGTCGAGATCGACGTAGAGCGGCACCTCGCGATCGGCGGACATGGCGTCGATTATAGTGGCGCGATGTCGGTGCCGAGCGCTCCCCCTGCGGCCACCACGTTCCCGCAGCCCGGGGCGAAGGTGCCGCGCCGCGACTACGGCGTGCTGCGTCGCGCAGGAGCGGGCTGGCTGCGTGTCAGCGGCTGGCGAATCGACGGCGAGATCCCCGATCTCGAGCGCGCCGTGGTGGCGGTCGCCCCGCACTCGTCGAACTGGGACTTCGTCCACGCGGTCGCTGCCGTCTTCACGCTGGGACTGCGCGTCTCCTTCATCGGCAAGCACACACTGTTTCGCGGCCCGCTCGGCCGCTTCATGACCTGGCTGGGCGGCATCCCGGTCGATCGCACGCGGCCAGACGGGGTCGTCGAGGCCGTGCAGGCGCGATTCGCCCGCGGCGGTCCGCTGTGGTTCGGCGTCGCTCCGGAGGGCACCCGCCGTCGGGGTGCGCCTTTCAAGTCGGGGTTCTATCGGGTCGCACAGGCCTCCGGCGTGCCGATCGTGCCGGTCTATTTCGACTATCGGCGACGCGTGATCGGCATCCTGCCGCCGCACGCGGCGCTGCTGCCCGTCGAAGAAGGTGTGGCGACGATCCGCGAGTTGCTGCTCGCGCACGGCAAACGGCGCTGACGCGGCCTTCGGCGCGCTCGCGGCCCGCACGCCTCGGCCGGCGCCTCACGCGCCGAGCCGCTGCTCGAGCCGGCTGACGCGCTGCGCGAGCCCCGTCAGGTCGTCCGTCCTGACCGGCACCGCCCACCCCGCCAGGAACAGGTCGACGATCGTCGACGCGAGCCGGTTGGGGTCGAGCCTGCGCTGGCGACCCAGTCCGTGCCAGACGTGATGCTCCAGGCCGCCGAACACGAGATCGCGCGCCAGCAGCGGATCGAGGTCCGCGCGCAGTTCGCCGCGCTCCACGCCGTCGCGCAGCGCGTTCTGCAGGAACTGCGCATAGCGGCGGTTCAATGCGTGCAGCTTGGAGCCGAAGTACAGGCTCTGGCCGCGCGACTCGCGCACGATCAGTCGCGCGAACGCCGGATCGTCGATCACGATCTGCAGGTGACGCGCAATGAGGTAGGTGAGCCTGTCGCGCGTCCCGGAGATCGACGCGAGGCGCGGCTCGATGTCGGCGACCAGCCGGTCGTAGAACTCGGCGAGCACCGCGTCGAAGAGATCGCGCTTGCCGCGGAAGTAGGTGTAGATCGTGCCTTCGACGCAACCGGCGCGCGCAGCGATCTCGCTGATCGCCGCTTCGTCGAAGGCGCGCTCGAGGAACACCTGCCGCGCAGCGGCGAGGATCTCCGCACGCCGCGCCGCCTTGCGCCGCCTGGGCGCCTGCACCGTCATGGTCGGTCGCCGAACCCGGATTATTGAACAACACTCAATATATAGCTGAAACCAGTGCCATGCGAAAGCCTCGTCCGACAGCCTGAACCCCGGTCCCGCCCGGCTTTCACTCTCTCGTGCTGCGGCGCAACTTGACCCGGACCGACACGGCAGGCAAGTTCCTGAATTACACTCATTAACGCCACAGAGATGAACCCCTCCGCCTACCGGTCGATCTTCCGGCAAGGGCTGTTCGCCGGCCGAGTCGTGCTCGTCACGGGCGCCGGCTCGGGAATCGGACGATGCACGGCGCACGAGCTCGCCGCGCTCGGCGCCACGGTGGCGTTGGCAGGCCGCAAGTCCGACAAGCTCCAGCGCGTCGCCGACGAACTCGTGGCGGTCGGCGCGCAAGCGAGCTGCCATCCGCTGGACATTCGCGACGAGGACGCGGTGACGGCCGCCGTCGGCGCCGTACTGTCGCGTCACGGCCGGCTCGACGGTCTGGTCAACAACGCCGGCGGGCAGTTCCCCGCGCCGCTCGAAGCGATCTCGCTCAAGGGCTGGGACGCAGTCGTGCGCACCAACCTGACCGGCGGCTTCCTGGTTGCGCGCGAGGCCTACCGGCAGTGGATGAAGGCCCACGGCGGCGCCATCGTCAACATGATCGCCGACGTCTGGCACGGCATGCCGGGCATGGGCCATTCGGGGGCCGCGCGTGCCGGAATGCTCAACTTCACCGAGAGCGCGGCGTGCGAGTGGGGCGCGAGCGGCGTCCGGGTCAATGCGGTCGCGCCGGGGTGGATCGCATCGAGCGGCCTCGACACCTACGATACGGCCATGAAGTCGCAGTTGCGCCGGCTGCGCCGGGTCGTGCCGCTGCAGCGCTTCGGGACCGAATCGGAGGTTTCGGCGACGATCGTGTTCCTGCTGTCCGAGGCCGCCGCGTTCATCACCGGCACCTGCATCCGCATCGACGGCGGCGTGCCCAACGCGCGCCACACCTGGCCGGCGCAGCCCCTGGCGCACGCCAGCGACGCCAGCGCGGCCTTCGACGGGTTTCACCTGGCGAGCGTGCCGCGCATGCTCGACGAGGACGACTGAAGGCGCGCTGCGGTGCCTCGCATCGAATCGCGCATCGACACGCACGGCGCCGAGTTCTCGGCGCGCCGGGCCCGCATGCTCGCGTTGGTCGACGAGCTGCGCGCGCTCGAGGCGCGCACCCGCGAAGCATCGGCGGGGGCGGCGCCGCTGTTCGAGCGGCGCGGCCAGCTGCTGCCGCGCGAGCGCGTCGCCCGGCTGCTCGATCCGGGCAGTCCCTGGCTCGAGCTGTCGACGATGGCCGGCTACCTGCTCGACGATGCCGATCCGTCGCGAAGCGTTCCGGGCGCCGGCGTGATCTGCGGAATCGGCTTCGTCGCCGGTGCCCGCTGCCTGGTCAGCGCGAGCGACTCGGGCATCGACGCCGGCGCAATCCAGAGCATGGGTCGCGAGAAGATGCTGCGCGCGCAGCAGCTCGCGCTGGAGAACCGATTGCCGTTCGTGCAGCTGATCGAATCGGCCGGTGCCAACCTGCTTCGCTATCGAGTGGAGGATTTCATCGAGGGCGGCAGGCTGTTCTACAACCTCGCGCGGCTGTCCGCCTCGGGCATCCCGGTGGTCGCGGTCGTCCACGGCTCTTCCACGGCGGGCGGCGCCTACCTGCCCGGCCTTTCGGACTACGTGATCATGGTCCGTGGCCGCGCGCGCGCGTTCCTTGCCGGTCCGCCGCTGCTGCGCGCGGCCACCGGCGAAGTCGCCAACGACGAGGAACTCGGCGGCGCGGAGATGCATACGTCGGTCTCGGGGCTCGGCGAGTACCTCGCCCGCGACGACGCCGACGCCGTCCGCATCGCGCGCGAGGTGGTCGGGCGCCTCGGTTTCTCCCGCCGGCACGACGTCGAACGCCTGCCCGAGGAGGGCGGCTTCGCCGAGCCGGTTTTCGACCCGCAGGAGCTCGCCGGCGTCGTTCCGCTCGACTTCCGCGAGCCCTTCGACATGCGCGAGGTGATCGCGCGGCTCGTCGACGGCTCGGAGTTCCTCGAGTTCCAATCCGACTACGGCGCGCCGACGGTCTGCGGACATGCCGAATTGCATGGACACCGGATCGGGATCGTGACCAACAACGGCCCGCTGGATCCGGCGGGCAGCAACAAGGCCACGCACTTCATCCAGGCGTGCTGCCAGAGCGGCACCGCGCTGCTGTACCTGCAGAACACGACCGGGTACATCGTCGGGCGCGCGAGCGAGCAGGCCGGCATGATCAAGCACGGTTCGAAGATGATCCAGGCGGTCTCCAGCGCAAGCGTGCCGTCGATCACCGTCCACTGCGGCGCGTCGTTCGGCGCGGGCAACTACGGCATGTGCGGCCGGGCTTTCGGCCCGCGCTTCATGTTCTCCTGGCCCAACGCGCGCACCGCCGTGATGGGCGGCGAACAGGCTGCGCTGACGATGCGCATCGTCACCGAGGCTACCGCACGCCGGCGCGGCGAGCCGGTCGACGAGGCGAAGCTCGACGCGCTCGAGAGGCGAATTGTCGAGAACTTCGACCGGCAGGCGGGTGCGCTGCACACCAGCGCACGCCTGCTCGACGACGGCGTCGTCGATCCGCGCGACACGCGCAGGCTGCTCGGCTTCGTGCTCGACACCTGCGCCGAGGCGCAACGCCGGGAGTTGCGCCCGCTCAGCTTCGGCGTGGCACGCCCCTGAGCGAACCGCCATCCGCAAAGGCCCCACCCGTGCAGGAGCGCGATCGATGATCTACACCGAACAACACCTGCAGTTGCAGGATTCGCTGCGGCGCTTTCTCGACGCCGAGGTCAATCCGCACGTCGACGAATGGGAAACGGCGGGCACGTTTCCCGCCCGCGAACTGTTCCGCAAGATGGGCAAGCTCGGCTTCCTGGGCGTGACCAAGCCGGTCGAGTACGGCGGCGCCGGCCTCGACTACTCGTACTCGGTGGCGCTGGCCGAGGCGCTCGGCCACGCCCGTTGCGGCGGGGTGCCGATGGCGATCGGCGTGCAGACCGACATGGCCACGCCGGCGCTGGCGCGCTTCGGTTCCGACGAGGTCAAGCGCGAGTTCCTCGCACCGTCGATCACCGGCGACATGGTCGCCTGCCTCGGCGTCTCGGAAGTGGGCGCGGGATCCGACGTCGCCTCGATCCGCACGACCGCGCGCAAGGACGGCGGCGACTATGTCATCCGCGGGGGAAAGATGTGGACGACCAGTGGCACGCAGGCCGACTGGATGTGCCTGCTCGCGAACACCTCGGAAGGCGCGCCGCACCGAAACAAGACGCTGATCTGCCTGCCGATGGACACGCCGGGCATCGAGATCGCCCGCAAGCTGAACAAGGCCGGCATGCGGGCGTCCGACACGGCGCAGATCTTCTTCGACGACGTGCGCGTGCCGCAACGCTACCGCATCGGCGAGGAAGGCATGGGCTTCGCGTACCAGATGATGCAGTTCCAGGAGGAGCGCCTGTG
>DAORSF010000097.1:0-6833 GCA_035443405.1 Burkholderiaceae bacterium
TCGAGGTCCTTCAGCATCACGTCGGCCGCCCCCAACGGCGGCTCCCAGGCGCGCGTCGCCATTCGCGGCACGAACACCTGCAGTGGAATCGAATCGGCCCAGCCGCCGCGAAGCGCTTCGGGCAGCGCTGCGGCGTCGACGCCCGCGGCCTCGGCGAGGCGGACCGCCTCGGCGAGCACCGGCAGCAGCGAGCCGACGATGACCTGGTTGCACAGCTTGGTGGCCTGGCCCGCCCCCGATTCGCCCATGCGCGTGAACCGCTGCGCGAGGTGCGCGATCAGCGGACGCACCCGCTCGACGTGCTCGGCCCGACCGCCGGCCATGATCGCCAGCGTTCCCTTCTCGGCCCCGGGCACGCCGCCGGACACCGGCGCGTCGACCAGCCCCATCCCGCATTCGCGCTCGAGCCGTGCCGCGCAGTCCCGCGCGGCCGCCGGCGCGATGCTCGAGAAATCGACCACGACCTTGCCGGGCGAGCCGCCGGCGGCGACGCCGCCCGGGCCGAACAGCACGTCGTGCACCGAGTGCTGGTCGGTCACGCACATCATCACGACCTCGGCGGCCCGGGCGACCTCCGCCGGCGAGTCCGCGGCCACCGCGCCGCGCGCCAGCACCGCCGCCAGCTTGTCGCGGCTGCGATTCCAGACGGTGACGCGGTAGCCTGCGTCGAGCAGGCGCAAGGTCATCGGCCGCCCCATCAGGCCGATGCCGATGTAGCCCAGGTCGGGTCTCGCGCTCACGGTCACCTCACTTCATCAGGCCCGGCAGGAACAGCACGATCTGCGGCACCAGCACGACGATCGCCAGCCGCAAGACGTCCGCCGCCACGAACGGCGCGATCCAGCGCCACAGCGTCGTGATCGGCGTCCGCAGCATGTTCTGCACGACGAACAGGTTCATGCCCACCGGCGGGCTGATCATGCCGAGCTCGACCACCATCACGACGACGACGCCGAACCAGATCGGGTCGAAGCCCAGCCCGACCACCAGCGGGAAGAAGATCGGCACGGTCAGGAGGATCATCGACAGTTCCTCGAAGAACGTGCCGAGCACCAGGTACAGCAGCAGGATCATGAAGATCACCAGCAGCGGCTCGACGCCGAACGCGGTGACCGCGTCCTTCAGCGCGCTCGGCAACCCGGCGAAGTTCATGAACTGCGAGAACAGCAGCGCGCCGATCAGGATCGCGAACAGCGAGCCGGTGGTGCGCGCCGTGTCGATCGCGCAGTCGAGGATCACCCGCCAAGACAGCCGGCCGCGCCACAGCGCGAAGAAGAACGCGCCGGCCGCGCCGATCGCGCCGCCCTCGGTCGCGGTGAAGGCGCCGAAGTACAGGCCGCCGATGACCAGCGCGAACAGCACCAGCACCGGCCACACCCGGCCGAGCGCGGCCAGCGCCTGCGCGGATGGCACGCGCTCGCCGCGCGGGCCCGCGGCCGGATTGCGCCAGACGATCAGCTGGACCGTCAGCATGTACAGCGCGATCGCGAGCACGCCGGGAACGAGCCCGGCAATGAACAGCTTGGCCACGTCGGTGCCGGTCATGACGCCGTAGATGACCATGATCACCGACGGCGGGATCAGGATGCCGAGCGTGCCGCCGGCGCAGATCGCTGCCGCGGCCAGCCCCTCGTCGTAGCCGAAGCGACGCATCGACGGATGCGCGACGCGCGCGAACGTCGCCGCGGTCGCGATCGCCGAGCCGCACACCGCGGCGAAGCCGCCGCAGGCGACGATGGTCGCCATCGCCAGGCCGCCGCGCCGGTGCCCGACCATCGCGTTGCAGGCGTCGTACAGGTCG
Organism: Burkholderiaceae bacterium; assembly: GCA_035443405.1. Lineage (GTDB taxonomy): Bacteria > Pseudomonadota > Gammaproteobacteria > Burkholderiales > Burkholderiaceae_E > Zeimonas. Next base: position 1,802 of record DAORSF010000097.1, read on the forward strand.
CTGGCGATGCCCGAGCGCGCGACGAAGGTGCCCATCAGGATGAACATCGGCACGACCGACAGCTCGTAGCTCGTCGTCTGCGACACCGGGATCTGCCCGAGCAGCGCGAGCGCCGGGTCGAGCCCGATCACCGCGACAGTCCCGGCCACGCCGACCATGATCATCGCGAACGCGATCGGCACGCCGGCCAGCAGCAGCACGGCCAGCGAACCGAAACCGTACAGCGCGGCGCTCCACGCGGTCACGAGCGGATCCTCACAGCCCGCTCCCCTGGGTGTCGCCGAGCGCGTCGAGCGGCCGGCGCGCGTCGCGCCACGCGCAGTACAGGAACACCAGCGCCGCGACGACGCACAGCGTCGCCATCGCCCAGGCGATGTGACCGCGCATGACGCCGAGCACCAGCGTGGTCTCCCGGCTCGCCAGCAGCGCGTTGCCGCGCTCGAGGATCCGCCAGGCCATCACCGCGACCACCGCCGCGCAGACGACGTTTCCCGCGACCAGCTGCCAGCGCCGGACCCGCTCCGGAATGCGCGACTCGAACAGGTTGACCGTGATGTGCTCGCGCGCCAGCGCGGCCAGCGACAGGCCGGCGAAGATCACCAGCGCCATCGTGATCTCGGTCATCTCGAACGCGCCGGTCAACGGCGCATTGAAGAAGAAGCGACCGATCACGTCGAGCGACGTGACGGCCATCATGAACAGGATTGCCGCGCCCGAGAGCGCGGCGAATGCGCGGCCGACCGGTTTCATGCGAGCGCCCCGGCGCGTGCCGGGGCAGCGACGCGCCAGGGGTTCAGACGACGTTCACGCGCTTGGCCGCCTTGTACCGGTCGGCCATGTCGAGCGCGTACTTGACGATCTCGTCGCCGGGCAGCCCGCGCTTCTTCGCCTCCGCCAGCCACTCGTCGTTCAGCGGCTTGAGCGCCGCCTTGATCTTCGCAGCGTCGGAGTCCGGCAGCACGTTGAACCTGACGCCGGCCTTTTCGAGCGCGGCGCGCCCGAGGTTGTCGCCGCTGGTCCAGGCCCACGCGGCGTTGAGTGCCAGCGCCATGCCGCCGTGCTTGCGCATCGCGGCCTGCGCCTTCGGATCGAGCGACTGCCACTTTTTCTCGTTGACGCCGAGCCAGAAGGTGTCGGTGTACAGCAGCCCGCCCGGAACCTTCGTCGTGGCCTTGATCGCCGGCGTGATCTTGAAGAACTCGATCGACTCGATCGGAAAGGTGATGCCGTCGGCCACGCCGCTCATCATCGCCTGCTGCGCCTCGGTCGGCGGCAACTGCACCGGCGTGCCGCCGAGCGCCTGGACGATGCGCCCGGTGATCGCGCTGCCGACCCGGATCTTCTTGCCCTTGAGGTCGTCGATGGTCTTCAGTCCCTCGGCGCGCATGTGCAGGTAGGGCTCGGAGTGAACCCAGGTGCCGACCAGCTCAACGCCCTTGTGCTCGTTGTAGCGCGCGCCGTACTTCGTGAACGCCAGCCACGAGGCCGCCGACCCGGCCCACGGATCGATCGACATGAACGGCATCCCCATGATCTCGGTCATCAGGAAGCGGTTCGGATTGTGGCCGAGCACCCCGAAGCCGACGTCGATCGCGCCGTTGGCGCAGAAGTCGTAGTACTCGGGCGGGCGGCCGATCGACGCCGACATGAAGTCGAACTTCACCGTGCCCTCGCTGTCGGCCTCGACCGCCTGCGCCCACGGCCGGACGATGCCCGACACGATCAGGTGGTGCGCCGGCAGCCAGTTGCCGACACGCAGCGTCACCGCCTGCGCACTCGCGGTCTTCGACGTGACGATCGCCGGCCCGGCGAGCGCGGCGGCGGTGGTGGCCTTCAGGAAGGATCTTCTGTTCGGCATGTCGGCTCCCGGGGGTGCAGGCGGTCGTGTTGCGGGGGGTCTGGTTGCGGGCATTCTACTTGGAGCGACGCGCCGCGGTGCCATGGGTGGTCGCGCCGTCGAAGGCCGAGCCGACCAGGCGTGCGTACTTTTCGAGCACTCCCGTCGGCGGCTCGCGGCGCGGCGGCTGCCACCCGGCGCGGCGCCGGGCGAGCTCGGCGTCGTCGACGTGCAGCGTCGCCGTCCCGGCCTCGGCATCGATGGTGACGCGATCGCCGTCGCGCACCAGCGCGAGCGCGCCGCCCGCCGCCGCCTCGGGGCTGGCGTAGCCGACCATCATGCCGCGCGTGGCGCCCGAAAAACGCCCGTCGGTGAACAACGCCACCTTCTCGCCCACCCCCTGGCCGTAGAGCAGCGCGGTCACGCCGAGCATCTCGCGCATGCCTGGCCCGCCGCGCGGGCCCTCGTAGCGGATGAACAGCACGTCGCCCTCCCGATACGCGCGCCGGCGAACGACCTCGGCGCAGTCCTCCTCGCAGTCGAACACGCGCGCGACGCCATCGAACCCGAGTCTCTTCAGGCCCGCGACCTTCAGCAGTGCGCCGTCGGGACACAGGTTGCCCTTGAGCACCACGATTCCGCCGGTCGGCGTGATCGGCTGCCTGCGCACGACCTCTCCGTCCGCGCCGGCGTGGCCATCCAGCGCCTGTTCGAGCGTCGTGCCGCGGATCGTCAGGCAGTCGCCGTGCAGCGCGCCGGCGTCGAGCAGCGCCTTGAGCACGACGTTGACGCCGCCGACCGCGTGCAGATCCTTCGCGAGGTACTTGCCGCCGGGCTTCATGTCGGCCAGCAGCGGCGTGCGGCGCGACACGCGCGCCAGGTCGTCCATCGAGAACGGGATCCCCGCCTCGTGCGCGATCGCCGGGATGTGCAGGCCGGCGTTGGTCGAGCCGCCGGTCGCCGCAACCGCCGCGCAGGCGTTCTCGAGGCTCTTGCGGGTCACCAGGTCGCGCGGCAGCGGTCCGTCGCCGGACAGGATTCGCATCGCGACGTGGCCGGCCTCGCGCGCCATCGCCCGGCGCGCGCTGTGCACCGCCGGCATCGTCGCCGAACCGGGCAGCGCGAGCCCGAGCGTCTCCGAGATCATCGCCATCGTGTTGGCGGTGAACTGGCCCGGGCACGCGCCGATCGTCGGCAGGCAGGCGTGCTCGAGCTGGTCGAGTTCCTGCGCGCTCAGGTCGCCGGCCAGCAGTGCGCCGACGCCTTCGTAGGTGTCGAGCACCGTCACGTCCCGGCCTCGCCACGAACCCGGCAGCGCCGCACCGCCGTACAGGAACACCGACGGCAGGTTCAGCCGCACCATCGCCATCATCATGCCCGGCAGGGTCTTGTCGCAGCCCGCGAACGTGACCAGTGCGTCGTAGGCGTGGCCGCGCACGACGGCTTCGACGCCGTCGGCGATCAACTCGCGCGACAGCAGCGAGTAGCGCATGCCGCCGTGGTTCATCGACATGCTGTCGGCGACCGAGATCGACGCGAAGTCGAACGGCACGCCGCCGGCCTCGCGAACGCCGGTGCAGGCCTCGCGCGCCAGTTCGCCCAGGCCGGCGTTGCACGGCGTCACGTTGTTCGCGGTGCTGGCCACGCCGACGAAGGGCTTGCCGATGTCCTCGTCGGACAGACCGAGACCGCGCAGGAAGGCGCGATGCGGCGCGCGGTCGTCGCCCTCGACGGTCACGCGCGAAGGGAGCTTGTCGGGGCGGATGGGCACGGCGGGATCCTCCGGCGATGCTGGGACGGTGTTCAGGACGCCGTCCGCGCGGCGCGCGCGGTCGATGCATCCTGCTCGGCAAGGTACTGCGCGACGATCTCGTCGATGCTCGCGCTCGGCGCGAAGCCGAGCCGGGCCGCGCGCGCCGAGCGCACCGCGCGCGGCAGTCGATCCATCAGCGCCTGCGCGTGCGGGTCCGGCGCGAAGCGCACCGCGCCGAGTCGACGCCCCGCCGCGGCGCGCCGCACCGCGTCGACCATCTGCCGCGCCGTGACCGGGATGCCGGTGAGCAGCACCGTGCGCTGCGCGCCCAGCGCGGCCGCGGGCAGGTCGGCCACGTGGAGGAAGGCCTCGACGGTGCGCGCCAGCGACACGCACGCCATCGACGTCTCGGGACCGACCGGGCAGTCGCAGTCGCGGCCGGCAAGCGGCTCGCGGACGATCGCGCTCGCCCAGCCGGAGACTGCGCTGTTCGCCGCGCCCGGCCGCACCATGACGGTCGGCAGCCGCAGCGAACGCCCGTCGACGAAGCCGCGACGCGAATAGTCGTCGATCAGGATCTCGCAGGCCAGCTTTTGGGCACCGTAGGACAGCTGCGGCGCCGCCGGCGTGTCGTCGCCGATCACCTCGGGCAGTTCGCCGCCGTAGACCGCGATCGACGAGGCGAACACGAAGGTCGGCGCCTTGTCGTGTCGCCGCGCGGCCTCGAGCAGTTCGCGGGTGGCGTCGAGGTTCACGCGCATGCCGCGCTCGAAATCCGCCTCGGCGCCGCCGGACACCAGCGACGCGAGGTGAAAGACCTGCGCCGTGTCCCGGTCGACGAGGCTCGCGGCGACCCCCGGTTCGCCGATGTCGCCGACGAGCGGCACCACGCCGTCCGGCACCTCGGGCGGCACGAGGTCGAAGGCGACGACAGGTGCCCCCGGATGGCGTGCCGCCAGCGCGCGCACCAGCGCGGACCCGATGAAGCCGGCGGCGCCGGTCACCAGGATCTTCACGCCCGCACCGCGTAGTCGATGGTCAGCGGCGCATGGTCGGAGAAGCGCTGTGCGGTGAAGATCTCCGAGCGCTTCGCCTTCGCCGCGATCCCCGGCGTCGCGATCTGGTAATCGAGCCGCCACCCGACGTTCTTCGCCCGCGCCTGGCCGCGGTTGCTCCACCAGGTGTAGCTCTCGTCGGTGGCGTCGGGACGAAGCCTGCGATAGACGTCGACCCAGCCGGCCTCGTCGAAAACCCTCGTGAGCCACGCGCGCTCCTGCGGCAGGAAGCCCGAGTTCTTCTGGTTGCTGCGCCAGTTCTTCAGGTCCCTTTCCATGTGCGCGATGTTCCAGTCGCCGCACAGGATGATCTCGCGGCCGCTGGCGGCCAATTCGACCAGGTGCGGCAGGAAGCAGTCCATGAAGCGGAACTTCGCCTGCTGGCGC
>DAORSF010000098.1:0-6833 GCA_035443405.1 Burkholderiaceae bacterium
TGCCGGCCTCCTGCATCAGCGCGACGATCCGGTCGACCGCTTCGCGCGGCAACGGTGCGACGTCCTCGCGGAAGTCGATCGCCAGGTCGTAGAGCCGGCAGAACTGGTCGGAGGCCACCGCGCAGCCCGGCACCTCGCGCAGGATGCGCTCGCGCACCGCACCGAGCCGGCGCGCGCAGTCGGCGCGCTCGACCGCGTCGAGCAGGTGGCGCGCGCGCAGCTTGCCGGCGCGGTCGTCGTGCCACATCCAGAAGGCGCCGTTCTCGCCGATCACGGCGTCGACCGGCCACATCCGCGCAATGTGGTCGCACCAGCCGGCGGGGCGCCCGGTGACCGGCACCACCCGCAGGCCGGCGTCGCGCAACGCCTCGAGCGCGCCGAAGGCCTGCGCGGTCAGGCGGCCTTCGGTGCTCAGCGTGTCGTCGATGTCGGCGAGCACGGTGTGCACCGCCGACGCGGCGGCGCGCGGGAAGCCGGACAGCGGCCGCAGGCTCATTGCGGCGCCTTCAGTGGAACTCCACCAGCATCGGCTGGTGGTCCGAGGCCTGCGTGTCGGCGTCGACGCACACTGCGCGCAGCCTCGGCGCCAGGTCCTCGCTGACGAAGACGAAGTCGCAGGTGTACGGCGCCGGCCACTGCTCGCGGTCGTGCACGCCGTTCGTGTGCGGGTGCGGCGCGTGCGGGTGCAGCGCCTGCCAGGCGTCGACCAGCGCGGACGAGCCCTCGCCGAGCGGGACCTGCAGCCGCCCGTGCAACGGATCGTCGGGCCGGAAATTGAAGTCGCCGGTCAGGATCGCCGACGCGGTCTGCGGGGTGTTGCGGAACGGGCCGTCCGACTCGTCGAGCTTGCGGTCCACGCGCGCGTGCCCGCAGGCCTCGGCGTGGCGTGCACGGATCGCCTCGACCTGCGCGATGCGCTGCAGCCCCGAGTAGTACTCGAGGTGCGTGGTCATCACGCGGATCGCGCCGAGCGGCGTCTCGACGGTCGCCTCGAGCAGCACCCGCGGCATGCTGTTCGCCTGCGGATCGCTCGGCCACGGCAGCTGGAACCGCAGCGCCTGCGCGACCGGATAGCGGCTCAGGATCAGGTTGCCGAATGCGCGCCGCGCGCCGCCGGGCGCAGGCGTGTCGACCGCCGCGGCCGGGATCGCCGTGTAGCCCGGCAGCAGCCGCGCGAGCAGCTCGAACTGGTTCTCGCCGCCGCTGCCGGGGAGGCCGGGAAAGTTCGCCGCGACCTCCTGCAGGCACAGCACGTCGAAGTCGGCCAGCGCGCGCGCGTGCGCGACGATGCGCGCCGGATCGACGCGACCGTCGCAGCCGCGGCACCACTGGATGTTCCAGGTGATCAGCTTCATCGTCGGACTCCGTTCAGCGTATCCCCGCGCGCATGAACGACTGCACGAACTGCCGCTGGAACAGCAGGAAGCCCAGCAGCAGCGGCGCGGACGTCATCAGCGTGGCAGCGGTGATGATCGACCAGTCGACGCCCTGGTCGGTCGACGAGAACACCTGCAGGCCGACGGTGAGCGGGCGTGTCTCGACCGAGTTGGTGATGATCAGCGGCCACAGGAAGTTGTTCCAGTGATGGCTGACCGACACCAGCGCGTAGGCGAGGTAGACCGGCCTCGCGAGCGGCACGTAGACCTTCAGCAGCACCTGCAGAGCGCCGGCGCCCTCGACGCGCGCGGCCTCGTCGAGCTCGCGCGGGACCGTCTTGAAGGTCTGCCGCAGCAGGAAGATGCCGAACGCCGATGCGAAGTACGGCAGGCCGATCGCGACGATCGTGTCGCGAAGACCGAGCGCGTTCATCGTCGCGTAGTTCTCGACGATCAGCACGTCGGGCATCACCATCAGCTGCAGCAGCACGAGGAAGAACACGAGGTCGCGGCCGCGGAACTCGTAGCGCGCGAACGCGTAGGCGGCGAGCGTGCCCAGCACCATCTGCGCGGCCAGGATCATCGTCACCAGCGCGAAGGTGTTCAGGAAGTAGCGCGCGAACGGCGCCGCGTGCCACGCGTTGACGAAGTTCTGCAGCGTCAGCGGCGCGCCGAGCTCGAAGCGGGTCGAGAACTCGGACGGGTGGAACGCGGTCCACACCGCGTAGGCCAGCGGCAGCAGCCAAAGCAACCCCAGCATCCACGCGGCGACGGACTCGAGCGCGTGGGCCCAGGGGCCCGGACGGAACGCGTCGTTCATTGGTAGTGCGTGCGCCGGTCGAGGATGCGGAACTTCACGAAAGCGGTCGCGCCGAGGATCGCCAGCACGACGACGGTGAGCGCCGCCGCATAGGCCGAGTCCCAGAAGCTGAAGCCGACCTGGTAGATGTAGTAGAGCAGCAGCGCGCTGGCGTTGTCGGGGCCGCCGCGGGTCATCACGAAGATGTGGTCGACCAGGCGCACCGAGTTGATCAGCGCGTTGATCAGCACGAAGAGGGTCGTCGGCATCAGCAGCGGGAACAGCACGCGCCTGAAGTACTGCGCGCGCGAGGCGCCTTCGAGCGCCGCGGCCTCGGCGAGCGTCGGCGGGATCTGCTGCAGCGCGGCCAGGTAGAAGATCATGAAGAAGCCGGCCTCCTTCCAGATCGCGACGACCATCGTCGCGCCCAGTACGGTGCTGCGGTCGCCGAGCCAGTTGCGGCTCGGAAAGCCGAGCGCGCCGGAGATCTGCTCGAGCAGCCCGTATTGCGGCGTGTAGAAGAACAGCCAGATGTTGGCCACCGCGATCATCGGCAGCACGGTGGGCGTGAAGTAGGCCAGCCGCAGGAAGCCGCGGCCGGCAATGCGCCCGTTCACCCACAGCGCCATCGCGATCGCCAGCGCGATCGACGCCGGTATCGTTCCGAGCGCGAACCACAGGTTGTTCCACAACGCCTGCCAGAAGACGTCGTCCTCGAGCATCAGCCGGTAGTTCTCGAGGCCGACGAACGCGGCCGGCCTCGCGCCCTTCGGCGTCGAGAAGAAGCTGTGCCAGGCGGTGGCGACCGCCGGGTAGTGCGTGAACGCGACCAGCAGCACCATCGCCGGCAGCAGCAGCAGCCAGCCGGTGAGCTGCGGCTGGCTGCCCGGGCGCATCGCGTTCACGCTCGCCGCGCCTTCAGGTCCTCAACGCTTGTACGACCTGAGGATGCGGGCCGCCTCGCGCTGCGCGTCCTTCATCGCGTCGGCCGGCGACTTCGCGCCGGTCAGCGCAGCCTGCAGACCGTCGTTGAGCGCCTTGGTCACCCGCTGGTTGTCGTGCGTCGACAACTCGGCGACCGAGAACTTCAGCTGGTCGCGCGCGACCGTGGCCTGCGGCACCTCCTGCACGTACTTCTTCATCTCCGGCGTCTCCCAGGCCGCCGGCGTCACCGCGACGTATCCGGTCGCGATGCTCCACTGCGCGGCGCGTTGCGGCGCGGTGGCCCACTTCGCGAACTTCAGCGCCGCCTGCTGCTCCTCGGGCGAGGTCTTCTTGAAGACGTAGAAGTTGCCGCCGCCGGTCGGGCTGCCGCGGCGCTTCTTCTCGGGCAGCATCGCTACGCCGAAGTCGAACTTGGCGTTGGTCCGGATGTTCGTCAGGTTGCCCGTGGTGGTCCAGATCATCGCCGCCTTCTTCTCGAAGAAGTCCTTCGGCGTCGTGCCCCACTCGATCACGCCGCCGGGCATCACCTTGTGCTTCGCCGACAGGTCGACCCAGTACTGCAAGGCCTCGATCACCTCGGGCTTGTCGAAGTACGTCTCGGTGCCCGCCTCGTTCATCAGCAGCGCGCCGTTCGGCGTGGTCAGGCCCTGGAACAGCCAGTACGGGAACCCCGACGACGGGATCTTCACGCCCCACTGCGTGACGTTGCCGCTGGCGTCGGTCTTCGTGAGCTTCTTCGCGTACTCGACCATCTGGTCCCAGTTCGCCGGGCCCTTGTCGGGGTCGAGCCCGGCCTCCTTGAACAGCTCCTTGTTCCAGTAAAGAACGATCGTCGAGCGCTGGAACGGCACGCCCCAGGTCTTGCCGCCGGTGCGGCTGTTCATCATGAAGCTCTCGAAGAAGCCGCTGAGCCACTTCTTGTCGTCGGCGCCGGTGGCGAGCCCGTCGATCGGCACGATCGCGTCCTCGTCGATCAGCGTGAACATGTCGGTCGACAGCAGCACCGCGACGTGCGGCGGCTGGCCGCTCTTGAACGCGGTGAGTGCCTTGACGATGCTCTCCTGGTACGTGCCCGAGTAGACCGGCTTGACCTTGATGCCGGGGTTCTCCTTCTCGAAGTCTGCGGCCATCTGGTCGATCGTCTTCGTGACCGGGCCGCCGACCGCGACCGGGTAGTAGAAGGTCAGCTCGACCGGCTTCTGCGCATGCGCGGGCAGCGCCGCGGCGATCGTCGACGCGGCGAGCGCCTTCAGCAGGTTGCGTCTCATGGGGTGGGTCTCCTCGGGGGTTGGCCTGCGTGGGAGGGCGCGAAGGAGCGCCCCGATCGGATGTCGCCGCGCCGTCGGCCGGTCGCGGCGTCGAAGAAGTGCTCGGCGTCGGGGTCCCAGTCGAGCCAAACCGGCGCGTCGGGCGCGAGTTCGTGCCGGCCGGGCACGCGCGCGGCGATCGTGTCGCCGTCCGCCGAGCAGGTCACGATGGTGTCGGCGCCGAAGTACTCGGTGCTCAGCACGGTCGCGGCGATGCGTCCTGCGTCGGCGACGCGCACGTGTTCGGGGCGCACGCCCAGCTTCAGCTCGGCGCGGCCCGGTACCGCGACGATGTTCATCGGCGGCGTGCCGATGAAGCGCGCCGCAAACAGCGTCGCGGGGCGCGCATAAAGTTCGGCGGGCGCGGCGTCCTGCTCGATGCGTCCGGCGTTGAGCAGCACGACCTGGTCGGCCATGCTCATCGCCTCGGTCTGGTCGTGCGTGACGTAGACCATCGTGATGCCCAGCTTCCTCTGCAACGAGCGGATCTCGCGGCGCATCTCGTGGCGCAGCTGCGCGTCGAGGTTCGACAAGGGCTCGTCCATCAGGCAGACCGATGTCTCGGCGATGATCGCGCGACCGAGCGCGACGCGCTGCTGCTGGCCGCCGGAGAGCTGCGCGGGCTTGCGATCGAGCAGCTGCGACAGGCCGAGCAGGTCGGCCACGCGGGCCAGGCGCCGCGCGTGCTCGCGCGCCGGCTCCTTGCGCACCTTGACGCCGAACAGGATGTTCTCGCGCACGTTCAGGTGCGGGAACAGCGCGTACGACTGGAACACCATCGCGATGCGCCGCTGTGCGGGCGGCAGCCGCGTGACGTCCTGGCCGTCGATCAGGATGCGACCCGCGCTCGGCGTGTCGAGCCCGGCGATCATCCGCAGCGTGGTCGACTTGCCGCAACCCGACGGGCCGAGCAGCACGACGAAGGCGCCGGCCGGCGCGCAAAAGCTGGCGTCGTCGACCGCGACGGCGGTTCCCCAGTGCTTGCTGACATGTTCGAGTGCGAGGGTGCTCATCCGGAAGTCCGCTATTCGATCACCCGATTGTTGCAGTCCGGTGTCGTTGCAGCCCGACGGCGGTGCCGGTCGAACCAGCGCGCGAAATCGGCGCGCTGCGAGACGTTCATGTGCAGCCCGGCCTTGGTGCGGCGCCACAGCACGTCGTCGGCGCAAGCCGCCCACTCGTGTTCGACGAACCAGTCGACCTCGCGCTCGTACAGGTCGCCGCCGAAGTCGCGGCCGAGGTCGCTGACGCCGCGTGCGTCGCCGAGCACTTCGTCGGCGAGCGAGCCGTGGCGCCCGAACAGCGACTCGAGCAGCGCGCGCGGCAGCCTCGGCCGGCGCGCGCGCAGCAGGTCGCAGGCGACGGCGGTGTCGTCGACGGCCCCCGGCAGCGGCTCGAGGTGCGTCCAGCGGCCGCGGCACCGGCGCAGCCAAGGCTGCAGCTTGTCCAGTGCGGCTTCGGCGAGCTTGCGGTACGTGGTGATCTTGCCGCCGAACACCGCGAGTTGCGCGATGCCGTCGCGCTCGTCGACGACCAGCGTGTAGTCGCGGGTGATCGCCGACGGATCGTTCGCGCCGTCGTCGTACAGCGGCCGCACGCCGGTGTAGCTCCACACGACGTCGCGCTCGGCGAGCGGGCGCGCCAGGTAGCGGTTGACCGCGTCGAGCAGGTAGCGGGTCTCCTCGATGCCGATCGTGCGCGCCTCGGCCAGGCTCGCGACCGCGACGTCGGTGGTGCCGATCAGCGTGAAGTCTCGCTCGTACGGAATCATGAACACGACGCGCCGGTCGTGGTTCTGCAGGATGTAGGCGTGCTCGCCGACGTAGGCGCGCGGCACGACGATGTGGCTGCCCTTGACCAGTTGCACCTTCGCCGGCACGCGGCCGCCGGTGCCGTCGAGCACCGGCTTGACCCACGGACCCGTGGCATTGACCAGCGCCCGCGCGCGCAGCGCGCGGCGCGCGCCCGTCCTCGCGTCCTCGATCGTTGCATGCCAGCAGCCGTCGCTGCGCTCGGCCGACACGAAGCGGGTGCGCGGCATCACGGCCGCGCCGTGCGCCTGTGCCGAGCGCAGGTTCAGGATCACCAGCCTGGCGTCGTCGACCCAGGCGTCGGAATAGGCGAATCCGCTGTCGATCCGCGGATCGAGCCCGGCGCCGTAGCCGTCGCTCGCCAGCTGGATCGATCGCGACTTCGGCAGGCGCGTATGCCCGCCGAGGCGATCGTACAGCCACAGGCCCGCGCGGATCATCCACGCCGGCCGCAGGCCTTCGACCTGTGGCATGACGAAGCGCAGCGGCCTCGTGATGTGCGAGGCCAGCCGCAGCAGCACCTCGCGTTCGGCCAGCGCTTCGGCGACGAGGCGGAACTCGTAGTGCTCGAGGTAGCGCAGGCCGCCGTGGATCA
>DAORSF010000099.1:0-2848 GCA_035443405.1 Burkholderiaceae bacterium
GTGGGCGACCAGGCGGCGATTCCGTCGCGCTGGTGGGAGATCTTCAACCGGACCGGCGTCGGCCACCTGATGAGCATCTCGGGCCTGCACGTCACGATGCTCGCGGGCCTGGCGGTGCTGCTCGCGCGGCGCGCATTGCGTTGCCGCGCCGTCGCGCGCAGCGGCCTGCTGCTGCGCTGTCCGGCCAACCGGCTCGCGTGGCTGCTCGGCGTGGCGACCGCGTTCGCGTATGCCGGCCTGGCGGGCTGGGGCATACCGGCGCAGCGCACCTGCTGGATGCTGGCAGTCGCCGGTCTCTCGCTGTTCACCGGGCGGTCCCGTTCGATCGTGAACGTGCTGGCGCTGGCGGCGGGCGTGGTCACCGTGCTCGACCCGTGGGCGCCGCTGGCCGCGGGGTTCTGGCTGTCTTTCGCGGCGGTGGGGGCGATCGCGTTGCACGGCTCGGCGGGGCGCCCGCGCTCGAAGCCGGGGACGCAGGCCGGTCCGGTCGCGGGTCGCCTGCGGCGCGTCCGGGTCGTGCTGGTCGACGCGGCGCGCACGCAGTGGGCGGCGACGCTTGCGCTGCTGCCGCTCGGCGCGCTGTTCTTCTCCACGGTCTCGCTGGTCGGGCCGCTGGCCAATGCGTTCGCCATTCCGCTGGTCTCGGCACTGATCACGCCGCTGGCGATGCTCGCGACTGCGCTGCTGCCGTGGGCGCCGGCCGTCGGCGCGAGCCTGTTGTCGCCGGTGGCGGTGGCCACCGGCTGGATGCTCGATCTGCTGGAGCGCCTCGCCGCGTCGCCGCTGTCGACGCTGGTCCTCGGGCAGCCCGACGGCCCGGCGCTGGCCGTGGCCGTTGCGGCGGTGGGCCTGGCGCTGTGGCCGGTGCGCGTGCCGGCCAGGCGCGCGGCGCTCGCGGGCCTGCTGCCGCTGGTCGCAGCGGCGGACAGCCTGCCGCAGGCGGGCGGGCTGCGGGTGACCGCACTCGACGTCGGCCAGGGGATGGCGGTGCTCGTCGAGACCTCCGGGCGGCGTCTGCTGTACGACGCCGGTCCGCTCTTCGGCGGCGACTCGGAAGCCGGCGCGCGGGTGATCCTGCCGTGGCTGCGCGCCCGCGGCATCGACCGCCTCGACGCCGTCGTCGTGTCGCACCTCGACTCGGATCACTCGGGCGGGTTGCCCAGCCTGCTGCGCAACCTGCACATCGACTGGCTGGCCGGATCACTGCCCGCGGGGCACCCGGCGCGCGAGTCGGGCAGGCCCTTCCACGACTGTCGCCGCGGCGATGCGTGGCAGTGGGGTGACGTGGCCTTCGAGTTCCTGCACCCGGGGCCGGCGCCTGCGCGCGGCGCGAAATCTCCGACCAACGCTTCGAGCTGCGTGCTGCGGGTCGCCGCGCCGTCGGCGCGCGTACTGCTGACCGGCGACATCGAGACCGCGCAGGAACGCGAGATGGTCGCTGTCCATGGTGCGGACGGATTGGCCGCGGACCTGATGCTCGCGCCGCACCACGGCAGCCGCACGTCGTCGAGCGCCGAACTGCTGGCTGCGGTGGCGCCGACCCATGCGATCGCGCAGGTCGGCTACCGGAACCGATTCGGACATCCGGCCGCGGCCGTCGCGCTGCGCTATCGGAACGCCGGGATCGCCTTGCTGCGCAGCGATCGCGACGGCGCGATCGTGCTCGACTACGCGCCGGGACGCGAGCCGCGGCTCGCGCGTTCGCGGATCGACGACCGCCGCTACTGGCGCGTGCGCGTGGCCGACGACGCGGGGCCGGGCGACGGGAACGGCCGACGCGTCGACCGGGGCGCCGGCTACTGAGCCGTCCAGCCCCCGTCCATCGCCCAGGCCGCGCCGCGCACCTGCGCGGCTGCCGCCGAGCACAGGAACACGGTCAACTCGCCGAGTTGCTCGGGCGTGACGAACTCCTGCGACGGCTGCTTCTCGGCGACCAGCGCGATCTTCGCCTGCTCGACCGACTGCCCGGTCTCCGCGGCCCGCGCGTCGATCTGCTTCTGCACGAGCGAGGTCAGGACCCAACCCGGGCAGATCGCGTTGCAGGTGATCCCGGTTCGCGCGTTCTCGAGCGCAACCACCTTGGTCAGGCCGACGATGCCGTGCTTGGCGGCGACGTACGCCGACTTCTCGACCGATGCGACCAGGCCGTGCGCCGAAGCGATGTTCACGATCCGACCCCAGTTGCGCTTCTGCATCGGCGGAAGCGCGCAACGGATCGCGTGGAAGGCCGCCGACAGGTTGATCGCGATGACCGCGTCCCAGCGTTCGGTGGGAAAGCGCTCGACCGGCGCGACGTGCTGGATGCCCGCGTTGTTGACGAGGATGTCCACGCTGGCGCCGCGCGCCTCGAGGCGTGCGAACAGCGCCTCGATCTCGGCGGGCCTGGCCAGGTCGGCCGCTTCGTAGTCGACGCGCACGCCGTGGGTGCCGGCGAGCTCGGTACGAAGTCGTTCGATCTCGGCGGGATCCCCGAACCCGTTGAGGACGAGGTCCGCGCCCTGGCGTGCCAGCGCGTGCGCGATGCCCAACCCGATGCCGCTCGTCGAGCCGGTCACGAGTGCCAGCCTGCCTTTCATCATGGTCTCTCCCTGTACAATCCCGCCGAATTGTAGCGGCCCGCCCCGATGCTCGAACCCCTGCTGCGTCACGTCACCTGCGCGAGCCCCCGAGGGCTGCACCGCCTCGCCTACTGGGAATGGCTGCCGGACGACGCCGCGCGCCCGACGGCGCGAACCGAGCTTCCCACCGTCTTCTGTGCGCACGGCCTGACGCGCAACGGCCGCGACTTCGATGCGCTCGCGACGCGCCTGAGCGCGCGCTGGCGCGTCGTCTGCCCCGACATGATCGG
>DAORSF010000099.1:2948-6804 GCA_035443405.1 Burkholderiaceae bacterium
TGCTGATGCGCGACTTCGGCCCGCACACCGACGAGCAGTTCCGCCTGCTGACGCGGCACTACCTGGTCCCGCGAAACGGCGGCTGGGGGTTTCACTACGACCCGGCGATCGCGGTTCCGTTTCGCGACCAGCAGGCGCAGCCGTCGCCGGATCTCTGGCCGATGTACGACGCGATCCGCTGTCCGACGCTGGTCGTGCGGGGTGCGCAGTCGGACATCCTATCCGCTGCGACCGCCGCGCAGATGGCTCAGCGCGGTCCCAGGGCGCCGTGCATCGCTTTCGAAGGCGTGGGCCACGCACCGACATTCATCGCGCAAGACCAGATCGACGCGGTCGAGCGCTTCCTGTCCCAGGAACCGTCATGACGATTCAACGCCTGCACGTCGGCCCGCGGATGTCCGAGGCCAGCATCCACAACGGGGTCGTCTATCTCGCCGGCCAGGTCGCCGAGGACCCGTCGGTCGACGTCGGTGCGCAGACGCGCCAGGTGCTGGCCACGATCGACCGCCTGCTCGCCGAGGCGGGCAGCGACCGCACGCGCATCCTGCAGGCGCAGATCTTTCTCGCCGACATCAGCGACTTCGCGGCGATGAACGCGGCCTGGGACGCGTGGGTGCCGGCTGGGAACACGCCCGCACGCGCGACGGTCGAGGCGCGCCTCGCCGCGCCCGAGTACCGCGTCGAGATCAAGGTGATCGCCGCGCAGGCCTGATCGGCCTGCGGACCGTGAGCGCCGACCGGCGCGTCAGCGCCAGCCGGCGCGGTCGATGATCTTCGAGGCGGCGACCTGCGAGCGCCCGATCGACGCGATCGGCAGCGCGTCGGCCTTGAACTTGCCGAGCGACTCGAGTTCCGGATTGCCCAGCTCGACGCCGGCGACCACCGGCCATTCGTTGTTGCCGCCGGCGAAGTAGGCCTGCGCGGAGTCGCTGGCGAGGTACTCGAGGAAGCGGACCGCGTTGTCGCGGTTCGGCGCGTGCTTCGCGACGCCCGCACCCGAGACGTTGACGTGCGTGCCGAAGCTTTTCTGGTTCGGCCAGACGACGCCGATGCGCGACACGACGTCCTTGTCGGCCGGCTTGTCCGAGCGCATCAGGCGCACCAGGTAGTAGGTGTTCGTCAGCGCAACCCCGCACTCGCCGGTGGCGACCGCGCGGATCTGGTCGGTGTCGCCGCCGCGCGGCTTGCGCGCGAAGTTCGCCACCACGCCGCTTGCCCACTGCTCGGCCTTCTGGTTGCCCAGGTGTTCCGACATCGCGCCGATCAGCGACAGCATGTACGGATGGGCGCCCGAGCGCGTGCAGACTCGTCCCTTGAGTTCCGGCCGGGCGAGGTCCTCGTAGTTCTGCACCAGCGCCGCATCGACTTTCGACTTGTTGTAGACGATCACGCGCGCGCGGGTGGAGATGCCGAACCACTCGCTGCCCTTGCCGTCGTCCTTCGAGCGCAAGGTCGCGGGGATGCGCGCCTTCAGCGTCTTCGAATCGACCGGCTGGAACATGCCTTCGATCTGAGCCTTCCACAAGCGCGCGGCGTCGACGAGCAGGATCACGTCGGCCGGGCTCTTCGCACCCTCGTTGCGCAGTCGTTCGAGCAGTGCCTCGTCGCCGGCCTCGATGCGGTTGATGCGGATGCCGGTCTGCTTCGTGAACTCGGCGTACATCGACTCGTCGGTCTGGTAGTGGCGGGCCGAGTACAGGTTCAGCACCTGTTCCTGGGCACTGGCGGGCGCTGCGGCGGCGCCGCCGATCAGGGTGGCCAGGACAACGTGGCGGAAGGTCGGTCGGGTCATTGCCGGGTCTTTCGGGAAGGGTTGCAGGTGCACGAGATATTAATAGAAACGAGAAACATTCGCAATAGACTTGATTTACCAACGAGAATCATTATCATTGACGAGACCCCGGCGCCTCGCGGGCGCACTCTCGAAACCGCAACCAGGATCTCCATGAAAGCATTGCTGGTCGGCGCCGATCGCCTCGGCAACATTCCCCGGGTGCTCATCGAGTACGGCATTTCGGTCGCGCGGCACGTCTCGGGCCGTGAGCCGGCGGCCCAGCGCGCGGAGCGCGAGCTCCCGGCCGGCACCGAGCTGTTGATCCTGTTCACCGACTTCGTTGGCCACAACGTGATGCGCGGATATCGGGACGCGGCGCGACGCCAGGGCACGCCGGTCGTCGCCTGCCGGCGCTCGACCTGCAGCCTGCGCGGCGCGCTCGACGCCTGCGCGGCATGCCGTCGCGACGGAAGCTGCGCCGACACGCCATCGAGCCTGTAAGCCGACTGTAAGAGGCCGCCGTAGAATGCGCCCAGGGACGGCAGTTGACCAGACAAGCAAGGGAGGGGGCATGGCCGCAGCTGACGCTTCGACGCGGTCTTCGCTCGCGAAGTTCCACGCGTGGTCGATTGCCGACCGCGAGGGCTTCTGGGCGGAGCAGGCGACTCTGATCGACTGGCAAGCGCCGTTCGAGCGCGTGCTCGACTACTCGAATCCGCCGTTCGCGCGCTGGTACGTCGGCGGACGGACCAACCTGTGCCACAACGCGATCGATCGCCACCTCGAGACGCGGCGCGACTCGCCGGCGCTGATCCACGTGTCGACCGAGACCGACAGCGAGCGCGTCTACACCTTCGGCGAACTGCATCGCGAGGTGGTGCGGATGGCCTCGATCATGCGCGCGCTCGGCGTACGTCGCGGCGACCGCGTGCTGATCTACATGCCGATGGTGCCCGAGGCGGCGTTTGCCATGCTGGCGTGTGCGCGGATCGGCGCGATCCACTCGGTGGTGTTCGGCGGCTTTGCGTCGCACAGCCTGGCGAGCCGCATCGACGACGCCAGCCCGGTGCTCGTCGTCAGCGCCGATGCCGGCTCGCGCGCGGGCAAGGTGGTGCCGTACAAGCCGCTGCTCGATGCGGCGATCGAGCTGTCGGGCAACAAGCCGGCAAACGTGCTGATGGTCGACCGTGGCCTCGCGCCGTTCGAACGCGTGGCCGGCCGCGATCACGACTACGCCGAGTTGCGACAGCGCCACCTCGACGACGAGGTGCCGATCGAGTGGCTCGAGTCGAACGAGGTCAGCTACACGCTGTACACGTCGGGCACGACCGGCACGCCGAAAGGCGTGCAGCGCGACGTCGGCGGCTACGCGGTCGCGCTTGCCGCGTCGATGAAGTACATCTTCTGCGGCAACGCCGGGGAGACTTATTTCTCGACCAGCGACATCGGCTGGGTGGTCGGGCATTCGTACATCGTCTACGGCCCGCTGATCGCCGGCATGGCGACGATCATGTACGAGGGCACGCCGCTGCGTCCCGACGCCGGCATCCTGTGGCAACTGGTCGAGAAGTACAAGGTGACCGTGATGTTCTCGGCGCCGACCGCGATCCGCGTGCTCAAGAAGCAGGATCCGTCGTGGCTGACCCGCTACGACCTGTCGTCGCTGCGCGCGCTGTTCCTCGCCGGCGAACCGCTCGACGAGCCGACCGCGCGCTGGATCGGCGACGGGCTCGGGCGCCCGATCATCGACAACTACTGGCAGACCGAGACCGGCTGGCCGATCCTGACCGTCGCCCACGGCATCGAGAAGACGCCGACGCGGCTCGGATCGCCCGGCATGCCGATGTACGGCTACGACCTGAAGCTGCTGCACGAGCAGACCGGGGAGGAGGTCGGCACCAACGAGAAAGGAGTCGTCGCGATCATGCCGCCGCTGCCGCCGGGCTGCATGCAGACCGTCTGGGGCGACGACGAACGCTTCGTGCAGACCTACTTCACGACGGTGCCCGGACGGCTCGCGTATTCGACCTTCGACTGGGGCATCCGCGACGCCGATGGCTACTACTTCATCCTCGGCCGCAC
>DAORSF010000100.1:0-6775 GCA_035443405.1 Burkholderiaceae bacterium
TTGCCGACGAGGGCACCGGGCGCTCGGCGAGCCTCTACTTCAAGGGCGTGAAGATCCTCGCCGCACCCGTGTTCGCATTTCCGCTGTCGGACGAGCGGCGCAGCGGCTTCCTGGCGCCGTCGTTGTCGATCAACTCGCGCACCGGCGGCGAGGTCGTCGTTCCGTACTACTGGAACATCGCGCCGAACCGCGACTTCACCTTCTACCCGGGGGTGAGCGCGAGGCGCGGCGCGCGGCTCGGCGGCGAGTTCCGCTACCTGGAATCGGGCTACTTCGGGGGCGTCAGCTTCGAGCTCAATCCTGCCGATCCGAAGACCGACAGCAGCCGCTACTTCTACGACATGCGCAACAGCTTCACGAACTGGGCCGGCTGGGCGGGAAGCTGGCAGGTGCGCGGGGTGTCCGACGACGACTACTTCATCGACTACTCGCGCTCGATCGTCTCGAGCTCCGAACGGGTGCTGCCGCGCGTGTTCAGCGCCTCGCGGTCGCTCGGCAACGACTGGTCGGTGCTGTTCAGCGTGCAGAAGTGGCAGGCGATCCTCGACGCGCGCCCCGGTCCCTACGAGCGCGTGCCCCAGGTCCAGTTCCGCAACGTGCTGCGCGACGTGCGGGGCTTCGACGTCGACACCGTCGTCGACGCGACGCAGTTCGCCGCGCCGCTGGCCGGCCAGGTGCAGGGGTGGCGCCTGGTGGCCAATCCGCAGGTCAGCTTTCCGATCGTGCGCCCGGGCTGGTCGATCGTGCCGAAGGTCTCGCTGCATGCGAGCAGCTACCAGCTGGACGATCCCGGCGCGCTGCCGTCGTCGGCCAGCCGGGTGGTTCCGACCTGGTCGGTCGATTCGGGCCTGGTGTTCGAGCGTCCGGCGAGCTTCTTCGGGCGCGACGTCACGCAGACGCTCGAACCCCGGCTGTTCTACGTGCGCACCCCTTACCGCGACCAGACGGCGCTGCCGGTGTTCGACACGACGGTCGCGGACTTCAGCTTCGCGCAGTTGTTCGCCGAGAACACCTTCATCGGCAACGATCGAATCGCCGACGTCAACCAGTTGACGGCGGCGGCGATCTCGCGGCTGATCGACCCGGGAACCGGCGCCGAACGGTTCCGCTTCGCCGTCGGCCAGCGCGTCTACTTCTCGCAGCAGCGCGTCGCGATACCCGGCATCCCGCCGCGCACCGACGAGCGTTCGGACATCCTCCTGGCGGCGTCGGGCGACCTCGGCGGCGGCATGAGCTTCGACACCGGGCTGCAGTACAGCGTGCGCGAGTCCGACGTGCCGCGCTTCTCGGCGTTGTGGCGTTACCTGCCGCCCGACGGCCGCATCCTCAACGTCGGGGTGCGCTACCGGCGCGACGAGCTCGGCCAGTTCGACACGTCCTGGCGCTGGCCGGTGGCGCCGCGCTGGACGATGCTCGGCCGGTTGAACTACTCGTTCCTCGGTTCGGGCATCGATCCGATCAGCCGCATCCCGAACGAGCGGGGCGTGATCGAGTCGGTGATCGGCTTCGAGTACAGCGCCTGCTGCTGGGGCACGAACTTCGTGCTGCAGCGCTTCCGGACCGCACAGGGCCAGTCGACGACGGCCTTCTTCATCCAGCTCGAACTGAAGGGCGTCGCCCGGATCGGTTCCGATCCCTTTGGTATATTGCGCCGGAACATACCGGGTTACCGCCTGCCCAGCGACCGGCCTGAGCTGCCGTCGCGCTACTTCGGCTACGAGTGATGCATCGAAACCCGTTCCTCCGCCTGGCTGCCGCCGCGTCGTCGTCGCTCGCGCTGCTCGCTTCGATCGTGGGGCTGTTGGCCGCTGCGCCGGCCGCGGCGCAGTCGGCGGTGCCGGTCGACCGGGTCGTCGCGGTCGTGAACAGCGAGGCGATCACGGCGCGCGAGCTTGCGCTGCGCCTGCGGGTGGCGGAGCGGCAACTTCGCGCACAGAACATCGAGGCGCCCCCCGCCGACCTGCTCGAGAAGCAGGTGCTCGAGAGGATGATCGTCGACCGCGCGCAGTCGCAGGCGGCGCGCGAACTGGGGATCCGCGCCGACGAGGCGCAGGTGGACCGCGCGCTGGCGGCGATCGCGCAGGAGAACCAGCTGACGATCGTCCAGTTGCGCGAGCGCGTCGAGCGCGACGGCACGAGTTTCGCGCGCTTTCGCGACGACATCCGCGAAGAGATCGTGCGCCAGCGGCTGCGCGAACGCGAGATCGACAGCCGCATCCAGGTCAGCGATGCCGACATCGACGCGTTCCTGGCCTCGCAGCCGAAGGGCGCGCAGCCGGCCGCCGAGCTTCACGTCGCGCAGATCCTGCTGGCGGTGCCCGAGGGCGCGACCGCGGAGCAGATCGAGCGTCAGCGGCTGCGCGGCGAAGAGGTTGTCCGGCAGCTGCAGCGCGGGAACGACTTCGCACGGCTCGCGGCGGCGTTCTCGGACGCGCCCGAAGCGATGAGCGGCGGGTCGCTCGGCTGGCGAACGCCGCAGCGCCTGCCGCAGCTCTTCCTCGACGCGTTGTCGAACGTCGGCCCGGGTCAGGTCAGCGGATTGGTGCGCAGTCCGGCGGGTTTCCACGTGCTCAAGCTGATCGACCGGCGCAGCACCGGCAGCGTGCCCGGCGCCGGCAGCGCGCCGGTCACGCAGACGCGCGCGCGGCACATCCTGATCCGCCCCAACGAGATCGTCAGCGAGGACGAGGCGCTGCGCAGGCTGCGCGAGATCAGGCAGCGTGTGCAAGGCGGCAGCGGCTCGTTCGAGGACCTGGCGCGGCAATACTCGGTCGATGGCAGCGCGGGGCGCGGCGGCGACCTCGGCTGGGTCTATCCCGGCGATACCGTGCCCGAGTTCGAACGCGCGATGAATGCGCTGGCGCCCGGTCAGATCAGCGACCCGGTGCGTACGCCGTTCGGCGTGCACCTGATCCAGGTCCTCGAGCGACGAACCGACGAGGCGTCGCCCGATCGCCTGCGCCAGATGGCGCGCCAGGCGCTGCGCGAGCGTCGCATCGAGGAGAACTACCAGGACTGGCTGCGCCAGCTTCGCGACCGCACCTACGTCGAGTACAAGCTGGAAGGCTAGGGCCCGTTCGCACGATGAGGACCGCGCACCGGGTGGCCGGCCACGTTGCGCGCAAGCGCTTCGGCCAGCATTTCCTGGCCGACCGCTCGGTGGTCGCGGCGATCGTCGCGGCCGTCGACCCGCGCGAAGGCCAGATCATCGTCGAGATCGGCCCTGGGCTCGCGGCGCTGACCGCGGCGCTGATGGAGCGCGTGCCGCACCTGCACGCGGTCGAGATCGACCGCGATCTCGCGTCGCGGCTGCGGCGGCGCTGGGGCCCCGAGCGCCTCAGCCTGCACGAGTCGGATGCCTTGCGCTTCGATTTCGGCAGCATCGCAGCGGCCGGCGGGACCGCTGGCCTGCTGCGGCTGGTCGGCAACCTGCCCTACAACATCTCGAGCCCGCTGCTGGTCCACCTGCTCGCGTACCGGCAGCGCGTCGACGATCAGCACTTCATGCTGCAGAAGGAGGTCGTCGACCGGATCGTCGCGCCACCGGGTTCCACGGACTTCGGCCGACTGTCGGTGCTGATGCAGGCGTACTACGAGGTCGAGGCATTGTTCGACGTGCCGCCGCGCGCGTTCGATCCGCCGCCGAAAGTCGATTCGGCGGTCGTGCGCATGCTGGTGCGGCGCGACGTCGCCGGCGCCGATCCGGCGCCGCTGCAGCGCCTGCTCGCGACCGGTTTCTCGCAGCGTCGCAAGATGATCCGCAAGACGCTGTTGCCTTGGCTCGCGGGTCGCGGTCTGCAGGGCTGCGACCTCGACCCGACGTTGCGGCCGGAGGACCTCGACGTCGCGACCTGGGTCGAGCTCGCAGCGCGGCTCGAACGCCCCGGCCCCGCCTGACGCGGCTTTTTCGCTACAGTACGGCACCCGATACGATCCGATTCGTTGACGTTCGTGCGCGGGCGGCGCAGAGTCGGCGCAAATTGCGCGCTCCGGCAGCATGCCGGGCACGATGCGCAGGAATGCCGGGGTCGATCCGCCGGGAGGTGCGATGGCCGACGTGACGGATGCAATGCATGGCGAGGGCGTCGCAGGCGAGCAGCGTCGCGCGTTGCGCATGCTGCAGTTCTGTTGCCTGGCATCGGTCGTCGCGTGTGCGGCGCTGTGGGGCGCCGGAATCGCGGCGAGTTTCGCGGCCGATGCTTCGACGGCGCGGATGCTGCGCATCGCGATGCTGCACCCGGGCCTGACGGTGTTTGCGCTCGCGCTGGGCGGCGCGGCGATCGCCGCGGCGCGGCTGCGCGCGTCGATGCGGGACCGCGATCTCGAGCGCCTGCGCGAACGCACCTATTTCGCCGCCACCGTGACGGCGCTGGTCCTGCTGCCGTCGGCGCTGCTCGCGTGGCGGTGGGCGGCAGCGACGCGGCCGGTCGACGGAGTCGGCGCTGCGTTGGTGGTGGAAACGATCGCGCAGTTCGTCGTGCTGATGCTGCTCGCGCGCAACGCGCGCGACGCGTTCAGGTTCTCGCCTCAGGCCGCGCGCCGCTCGATCAGCTCGATCTTGTAGCCGTCCGGATCCTGCACGAACGCGATCACCGTGCTGCCGCCCTTCACGGGCCCGGCCTCGCGCGTGACCATTCCACCGCCGGCCCGCACGCGCTCGCACGTCGCCGCCGCGTCGGGCACCTCGATCGCGATGTGCCCGTAGCCGGTGCCGGGTTCGTAGCGATCGACGCCGTAGTTGTAGGTCAGCTCGATCACCGCGCCGCTCGCCTCGTCGCCGTAGCCCACGAAGGCGAGCGAGTACTTCTGGTCGGGACGATCGGTGGTGCGCAGTACCTTCATGCCCATCAGTCGCGTGTAGAAGTCGACCGAACGCTGCATGTCGCCGGTGCGCAGCATCGTGTGGAGGATTCGCATGCGGGCTCCTTTGTGCTCGGCCGGCGGCGCCTAGCCGACCGGCATGTCGTCGGGAAACTCGCGCAGCCAGGCGCGCGCGCGCTCGTAGTCGGGAAAGAGTTCGCCGACCGTCGACCAGAACCGTGGCCCGTGGTTGAGTTCGCGCAGGTGCGCGAGCTCGTGCGCGATCACGTAGTCGACGATCTCGAGCGGGAAGTGCACGAGCCGCCAGTTCAGGCGGATCGCGCCGTCCGGCGTGCAGCTGCCCCAGCGCGTGCGCGCCGATGAAAGCGCCCAGCGGGTCGGCACGCGTCCGAGCCGCCGCGAGAACACCGGGATGCGCTCGGCGAACACTTCGCGCGCGCGCGCCTGCAGCCACGACTGGACGCGGTCCTTGAGCTGCTCCTCGCCGGCCTGCGGCGGCAGGCCCACGCGCAGCCGGTCACCGTCGCGCGCCACGCCGCGCGTGCCCGGGTCGAGCGTCAGCGTCAGCGTGCTGCCGAGGTAACGAAGCGTCGCGCCGTGGTGCCAGCGAACGGTGACCCGCTCGCGGCGCGCCTCGTGCGCACGCCACTCGACCAGTTTGCGGAGGATCCAGCGCGCCTTCTCCTGCAGCGCCCGCTCGATCTCCGCCAGCGGAACCCAGCGCGGCGCGGTCACGCGCAGGCCGCGGTCGTCGATCACGAAGCCGATCGTGCGTCGGCGCGAGCGCCTCAACTCGTAGTGCACCGGTTGCGCGCACAGCAGCGTCGTGCGCAGGCCCGCCGGCATCCGCGTCGGCGACGCGGGAGGGGCGGTCGGCGGCAGGTCGAACAGCGGCAGGTCCAGCTGCAGCGCGGCGTCGGCGACGGGCCGGACTGGCGACCGGCGTTGCGGCCCGGCGCCGCGGCGCGCGTGATGACGGTCGAGCAAGCGTGTCAAGCGATCGGGTCCTTCGTCGCGCCGGGGGTCGCGTCGCGATACAGGTGCGGACTGAGCCGGCGCATCTCGGATTCTATCCAGCCTTCGACTTCCTGGCTCAACTGCTCGGCGCTCTTTCCCTCGCTGGCGATCGCCGGTCCGATCGACACGGTGATCACGCCGGGCCGCAGGACGAACTTCCGGCGAGGCCAGAACTCCCCGGAATTCACCGCGATCGGAACGACGGGCACGCCGGTGCGCACCGCGAGCCGCGCGCCGCCGGTCTTGTACTTGCCTTGCGAGCCAGCCCGCGTGCGGGTGCCTTCCGGGAAGATGATGATCCATCGGCCCTCGGCGAGTCTGCGCGTTCCCTGGCGGACCACCTGTTCGAACGCGTCGTTGCCGCGCCTGCGGTCGATGTGGATCATGCCCAGCAGGCCGATGCCCCAGCCGAAGAACGGTACGAACAGCAATTCGCGCTTGAACACGTAGCACAGCTCGCGCGGCATGTACGTCGGGAAGAACAGCGTCTCCCAGGTCGACTGGTGCTTCGACAACAGGATCGCCGGCACGTCGGGGAGGTTCTCGGCGCCGACCACGCGATGCCCGATGCCCACGAGCCGGCGCGCGGCCCAGATCACCATGCGCGGCCAGCCGACGGTCAGCCGGTAGCGCCAGTGCCGCGGCAGCGGCGACCACAGCAGGCACAGCAGCGCGTACGGCGCCACGGTGACGAGCTGGAACAGCACGAACAGCGCCGAGCGCAGGGCCCGCGACGCCGTGCGATCGCCCCGCATCAGGGCGCCAGTTCGGCGGCCACCGCGGCCAGGTCGACGCGTACCGCCGTGTCGGGCGGCAGGCCGCCGTTCGTCATCGTCGTCGCGCCCTTTCCGGAGAGCACGAGAACCGGTCGGCAGCCGGCCGCGTGCGCGGCCTGCAGGTCGCGGAGCTGGTCGCCGATCGCGTGCACCTCGGCCGG